>NZ_JAEHNT010000015.1:0-72063 GCF_016742815.1 Lactobacillus sp. A27 | reverse complement strand
CGATAAATTTCTATTTTTTGTTCTTTATTAAATTTAGACATAGTAAAAGACCTAAAAGTGTCTCACTTTTAGGTCTCACTTCACATTGTAGTTTCAGAGTGCTTTTTATTTTGACTAATAATTAGAAACTGTAGTCAAGACGTTTAAAGCTTTAACATATTCGCCATCGGCAATTTTAATAAATGGCTTTTCATTAATTTCTTTATGACCTAAGTAATTAACCTTAGCGCCACGCTTCAAAAACTTGCCTGGAATTTTTTCGCCCTTCTCATCATAAATAAAGGAAGGCTTCTTAATTCTATTAACTATCTTTATAGTGGACTTCATATATGGCAAGAATGCTTCTTCTTTAACAAATCTATTCTTACGAATCTTTACATAAGTATCACCATTAATTATCTTTATAGCACGTACTTTGTAAAGTTTTCCCTTTCTCAGATGTCCAACTTTAACACCATGCTTATTATAAACAGTAGCATTTCTAGTTAGATTTAATCTTTTACCTTGTCTAACTGGATTGGTAATGGCTGCGTCAACACTTTGTGTAGTTGCTACGCCCAATCCAATAACTGCCAACATTGTACCTGCAACAGAAATAATTTGCTTTCTCATCATAATCCACCCCCGCAGTGTTTATACCATTTTTCACCTTTATTTTATCAAAAATAATTCAATTAGAAGCATTTTTTACTCAACTGTTTTATAACTATTTCTTTAATTCTGCTAAAATTATCTATAACACTACTTACAAGGGAGTAATTACTTATGATTTTAACTTGGGATATAATTCGTAGAACTATTGAAGTACTATGGATTATTAACATTGCATTCGCTGTTTGGACGGTTTTTAGAAGTCGTCGCAGTGTTGTTGCAACTTGGGCATGGATGCTGGTATTAACTGTTTTGCCAGGTATTGGCTTTATTCTCTATCTCTTCTTTGGACGTCAGCTTTCACATGATGAAATTTTTGCTATTCAAGAAGAACAGAAAAAGGTGCAAAGACATTATTTAGCTGAACAGCGCGATATGCTTAAAGAACATGATCTTTTGCCTGAAAAAGAACGACTTCCACGGGTAAGAATGCTTTCAGAATTAAATCTTAACAATGATGATGCAATTTTAACTTTTGACAATCAAGTTAAGGTTTTTACCTCTGGGCCAGAGCTTTTTGATCAAATGATCCTTGATATTAAAAATGCTAAAAAATCTATTAGTTTGGAATTTTATACTTTTTATTCTGATCAATTGGGCAAGCGAGTTTTAAAGGCTCTAGAAGCGGCTGCAGCTAATGGTGCTAAAGTACGGGTGATTTATGATACTTCTGGATCACGTGGCACTAAGCCTACTTTTTTTGACCATCTGCGTGAATTAGGTGGTGAGGCTCAACCATTCATTTCTACTTCCAAAAAGCACTGGTTTACTACACCTCGACTTAATTATCATTTGCATAGAAAATTGGTCATTATTGATCACCACATTGGTTATATTGGCGGATTTAATATTGGAGATCAATATGTTAATAAATCACCCAAATTTGGTCATTGGCGCGATACTCACTTGCGCGTAATTGGACAATCACCTATTTTAATGGAAGTCCGTTTTGCAATGGATTGGAACACTTCAATCAGAAGAACTAATTTACCTAAATTTGAATTAAAAGAACTCAAATCATTTAGAGTTAACCGCAAGGACATTAATGATAGTAAGAATGTAGCAATGCAGATTGTTTCCTCAGGTCCCGACAACCAACACTATGGAATTAGGCGAGGCTACCAGGGAATCATTGCAGGAGCCAAAAAATATATCTATATTCAAACGCCTTATTTAATTCCTGAAGAATCAATTCTTGAAGCTTTAATTATTGCCGCTAATAGTGGAATTGATGTGCGAATTATGATCCCATGTATGCCTGATCACCCATTTGTTTACCGAGCTACGGAATATTATGCTAAATACTTAGTAGCTCACAATGTTAAAGTTTATAAATATAATGATGGCTTTATTCATGCTAAAACGATGGTGAGTGGCTCTAATATTTCTTCAGTTGGTTCTGCCAATCAAGATTTCCGGAGTTATACATTAAACTTCGAAGTAAATTCATTCAATTATAATCCTGCCCTAACTCAAGAATTAAAAGAAATTTTTGAAAAAGACTTAGATAAATGTACTCTTTTAACTAATGAATACTTCGCCAAACAGTCTTCATGGTTAAAATTCAAACAATACTTTTCAAGATTATTATCACCTATTTTTTAAAACGAAAAACCCTTTATCAGTATATCTGATAAGGGATTTTGTTTTCTAAATAATGCAGTTTTATTTCTTTACTTATTTTTTATAAGCTGTATAATGATATTAACTATTAAAAAGTAAGGAGGATAAAACTTGGCTAATAGAGTAAAACTAGGCGTTTTGAATTTAATGCATGATAAGTTAGATACTCAACAAAGATTTGCACATGTTTTACCAGACGCAGACCTGACTTTCTTTTACCCACGTATGCATTATCAAAATCGTCCTGTTCCACCCGAAGTTGCTAAAATTTCTCAACCATTAGATCTTAATCATATCCAAGATTTCGATGGCTTTATTATTACTGGTGCTCCGTTAGATCACCTGGATTTTGAGCAAGTCACCTATATCGAGGAAGTCCGATGTTTGCTTCAGTTATTAGATAAATACAAATTACAGCAATTATATTTTTGCTGGGGCGCAATGGTAGCTTTAGATTACTTTTACGATATTCAAAAAAGAATTTTGGCGGAAAAAATCTTTGGTACTTTTCCTCACTTAATAATCGAACCAAATTCCTTATTAAATGGTCTTAGCCAAGGATTTATTGCTCCACATGCTCGTTACGCTGAAATGGACAAAGCACAGACTATGCAAGATCCACGCTTAACTATTAATTCAGTAGACGACAACGGCCATCTATTTATGGTATCTTCTTTAACAAAACCAGAGCAAAATTTCGTTTTCTCTCACATTGAATATGATCGTGAAGGTTTAAAGAAAGAATATGAAAGAGAAATTGCCGCACATCCAGAGCGACATTACAAAAGGCCTGAAAATTATTCATTATCTGCTCCACTTTTTCAGTGGAAAGATACTCAAAAAATATTCTTTGATAATTGGTTAACCCAGGTCAAAAAAAGCAAATTAGTGTTAGATAAATAAGAGAGGTATACATTATGTCTACAATTTTTAATTCAGTTACAGAACTTATCGGAAACACCCCATTACTTAAGCTAAACCGTGTTGTCCCTGACGATGCGGCAGATGTTTACGTAAAGTTGGAATTTGAAAATCCAGCTGGTTCAATTAAAGATAGAATTGCTTTAGCCATGATTGAAAAAGCAGAACGAGATGGTATTTTAAAGCCAGGCGGTACAATCGTAGAACCAACTTCAGGCAATACTGGTATTGGTTTGGCTATGGTTGCCGCAGCTAAAGGTTATCATATTATCATTGTGATGCCGGAAACTATGAGCGTTGAGCGTCGTAAATTGATGAAGGGCTACGGTGCTGAACTCATTTTGACACCAGGTGCAGACGGTATGAAGGGCTCAATTGCCAAGGCTGAAGAACTCGTTAAAGAAAAAGGTTACTTCATGCCAATGCAATTTAATAATGCTGAAAACCCTAATATTCATGAATTAACTACAGGACCGGAAATTATTGCTGCAATGAACGGAATTGGTAAATCAATTGACGCATTTGTAGCTGGTGTTGGTACTGGTGGTACTTTATCAGGAATTGGACATGCTCTTAAACGTGAAAATTCAGCTACTAAGGTATTTGCATTAGAACCAACCGAATCTCCATTATTAAAAGATGGTAAGACTGGGAAACATGGTATTCAAGGAATTGCCGCTGGTTTCATCCCTAAGAATTTAGATAAGAATATTTACGACGATGTTGTCACTGTTTCTACTGATGAAGCAATGGCTACTGCTCGTGAAGTCGCTAAAAATGAAGGATTCTTACCTGGTATTTCAGCCGGTGCAAATATTCATGGTGCAATTGAAATTGCTAAAAAATTAGGTAAAGGACATACTGTCATTACCGTAGTTCCAGATGGCGGCGATCGTTACCTTTCAACTGCATTATTTAATGATTAAATCTTAATATTATGAAAAATACTCCTAAGGGAATTTCCCCTAGGAGTATTTTTTAATTTCTGTTGATTTTGCATCAATAATTAATGATGCATGATTATTTTATGCACCGTGATATTGAACAAGTGAGTAAATATCAACATCAGGCAACTTTTCTCTACCCTTTAAATCAGGTAATTCAATATAAAATGCGGCACCTACAAGCTTACCACCAAGATTTTCAATTAATTCCTTAGAAGCTCTTAAAGTACCTGCTGTGGCCATTAAATCGTCACAGATAACAACTCTTTGACCAGGCTTAATTGCATCCTTATGCATTTCAAGGCTATTTGAACCGTATTCCAAGTCATATGAAGCACGTTCAACTTCTCTTGGCAACTTGTGTGGCTTTCTTGCTGGGACAAAGCCTAAGCCTAACTCAGTTGCAACAGGACAGCCTACAATAAAGCCACGTGCTTCAGGACCTACGATCACATCTGCCTTTCTACTCTTTGCATATTCTGCCAATTCATGAGTAGCAGCACGATATAAATCACCATCTTGCAAAATAGGTGTAATATCGCGAAAGACAATTCCCTTATTAGGAAAGTCCTTAACACTTGCAATATACTTACTAAAATCAATCGCCATAAGAAGAAAAACCTCCATAATTATCTGTGTTTGTATTCAAACACTTTTGACTTGTATATTTTACCAAAGATTTGTTATAAAAGCACTGAAATCTTGATATTTATCTACTTTTTTACAAAATTATTAACATATGTAATCAATTTTTGAGTAGGCATCGTCCTCAGTTGATTAATAAACTTAATTTGAGATTCCGTCGCCATTAAATATTTAGAAGCAGTCAAGGGTTGCTTTTTTGGATTAGATTCACCGACCAATTTTTGATCATCCAATTTAACAAAGCCTAATTCAAAGAATACTCGTAAAATAAACAACACACTATCATAATCCAAGCCTAAATAAGGTGCTACAGTTCGATAGTCGTCAGGCTTCAATGCAGGATGGGCATATATATACTTTAATACCTTGCCAAAATAACTTTTTGCAGGAATATGCTCTACAGGTAATTGATCCAATAAAAAGCGTAAATAGATTTGTTGATAATCTTTTTCTAAAGCAGTATTCAATTCTACTTGATTGCGTGGTACATCAAGTAAAGCAACTGTTTCACCAGATTGATCATAATCTTGGACCAAGCTAATCTTATCATCATCAATTTGAAGTTGATTTTTAACGATCGGAATATTCTTTTTATCAAACAGCAAATAGCGATCTGCAAAGCCCATGACAAATTTTTCCTGTCTTAAGTCGATCACTGACGTTGGAACTGCTAACTTTGGGGATGCGAATGCTATCCCTTCTATAATGCCTTGCAAAGATACCTGCTTACGATAGGTATTTAAAGACAAAGTAACGAAAATTTTAGCAATAAACGGCAATAGATTATTATTTAAATAGTCTTTATTAAAGCCCACAATTGCTAAACTACCGTCTTTTTTATTAGCCGTTAATTTAACGTGATTCTTATCTTTCCCTATTTTGAAAAAATTAGTAATAGTTGGATCCGAAATACTGAAAATTGGTTGCGGATCTCCAGTGCCAAATGGTCCAACTTGATTAATCTGAGCTAAAGTTTGAGGCGATAAACCATGCATAGGCAATTCCATATCATACTCTTTAGTCTCTAATCCACCTTCAACGTGAAAATCAGCCTCAAACTTTTCTCGCAGAGCACTTACTTTATCTTCTTCCATGGATAAACCACAAGCAAAATCATGACCACCAAATTTAGTCAGCAAACTCTCTTTTAAAGGATTAAGGGCATCAAAAAGATTGAAGCCAGTAAATGAACGACCTGAACCTTTAATCTCCCCTTCATCATTTTTAGTTAAAACGATAGTTGGCTTATGTAATTTTTCCACTATTTTATTAGCGACCAGACCCAAAACGCCCTCATGAAAATCAGGATCATATAAGATCAAAGTATTTTGCTTCTGCCAACTATTTTCACGAATTAATTCCATACAGCGATCATAAACTTCAGTAGTTAGCTCTTTGCGCTTATTATTTAAATCTTCAATCTGATCAGCAATTTTCTGAGCCTCAAGATCATCATCACTAAGCAAAAGTTGTACCGCTAAATTTGCATTAGCTAAGCGCCCCACTGCATTAAGCCGAGGAGCAATATTAAAGCCAACATCTGTTTCATTAATCGTTCCTAGCGTTAATCCAGCATTTTTGATCAGAGCTCTTAAACCAGGTCGCTCGGTTTGATTAAGCACATCTAAACCGCGCTTCACAATAATGTGACCTTCACCCGTCACTTTAACCATATCACCAATGGTGCCAATCATTGCTAAATCTAGCAATTCTGGTACAGGATCCTGCATAAGTTCACGGCAAATTGTGTAAGCCACGCCTGCACCACAATAGTCATCGAAAGGATATTTTTGTCCGGGGTAATTACAATGAACTGTTGCATAGGCATCGGGTTTAGATTCTTGAAAAGTATGGTGATCGGTAACAATCGTATCAACGCCATTATTTTTAGCATATTCAACTTCTTCAATTCCAGTTACGCCGTTGTCTACAGTAATAATTAACTTAGTACCATCAGCCACGATATCCTTATAGCGATCAAGATTTGGGCCATATCCATCTTTAAAACGGTCTGGTATAAAGTAATGAACATCTGCACCTAAAATACTCAGCGTCTCAGTCATAATTGTAGTGGCCGTGATACCATCAGCATCATAATCACCATAAATGGTAATCTTTTCGCCATTATCAATTGCTTGATTAATTCGATCGACCGCTTTATCCATATCATGCATTAAAGTTGGATCGGCTAAGTTTTCTTCGGTTGCGTTAAACCAAAAATCTAATTTTTCATCTGTATTAATACCACGTAATGCAAAAAGCCGTGCTGAGATTGGGCTAAGTTGATATTTTTCTATTAAATCTGGCGCTAATTCTTCAGCTGTTCTTTGTTGCCACTTCATTACTTTCAAAACACCTTACATTTCATAAAAATTAAAAGGCACTCATAATTGAGTGTCTTTATTGAAAAATCTAATTCTTATTCTAACGCAAATTTTGTTTGCATAAAAGTTCGAAGATTTTACTTCATTTTGAAGACTCGAAGATTCTCTGCGTTAGCCTTTTCCGTTTTAATCAAATTACCACGAATAGCCCAACGATTTGCACCACCATCAGCACAAGTAATTAAGGTCACTATCTTTTTCTTAGTATTATTAACTAACCAAACGGCTGATGGATCAACAACTTTTTTCATATAAATTCGGTAAACATAAACCTTCTTTAAATTAGTAAGGTAAATCAATTCACCTTTCTTGACATCCTCTAGTGGTGAGAAAAGAATACCTTTAGCAGTCATATAGTGACCAGCTAATGGATAGTTACCTTCACCCATTTTTTGGTCAGCACGCATTGTACCGCCACCGGTGGACATAGCATCGTCTGACATCCCTAGCATTATTGGTAAATGCATATTTACATCAGGAATAGCTAAAGCACCAATTGCACCTGAAGTCTTTTTTATCTGCGATCTCGTAGCTCGAGCCATATCCATCGACTTTACTTTACTAAAATCATACATTCCTTTTTTACGTTGATTTTTTTCAACTTCTTTTTTAGTCAAGCCGGTTAAAGTCGACTGCTGATTATGACTAATCATGTGATTGCTAATCTGCTTGTTAAAGATGAGAACAAGACCAACAATTAACAAAATGATCGCTAGAATTCTAATGACGATCGTGCTAATACTTGTTTTATGTTTATTTTTTGCCATAATTACTTACCTTTGATATCAATATAAATTTTGTTTTTCATAGTTCACAATAGTTTTTATGTAGGTGTTTTTTGAAGTGATGACTCACATCAGATCACATTAAATTAGTGATTTTTTACGTAGATTTTACGTAGATTACGTAAAATCATGAAACGGTTCACAGCTATAGGCTATGAACCGTTTTTTCTTTACTTCCTATTATAACACTTTTCTAGGATCTTTTTTACCAGTAGCATGTTCCATACCCTCAGTGGTAACAACCCATTGCTTTCCAAACTTACGCACTGTTCCTTCTGGAAACTTTTGAGGTGACTGACTAATGGTCTTTCTAACATAGCTCTCTGATACGCCCCAGATTCTTGCTGCTTCTTTTGCTTCCATAATATCTGGACTATTTAAGTTAATCACTAGAATGCACTTCCTATCATTTTAATTAGTAATCCTAATAGAATAGCAACTACACTCCAAGCTAAATAACGATGCATTTTTTGTTTGTGTGTCATGGTATAATTAGATATGTCAAAGAGAGGAGCCTCTCGGCTTCCCTCTTTAAAGCTTACTTGTGTTTGACAAGTGTTAGAACTATTCGCCCTAGTTGTTTGATAAGTTCGTAGGCTGGATAGCTCCAAGCTCCGATCATCGCATACTTAGCGATCTTTTCGGAAGTCTCATCACGAGTGGGCTTTTTCTTTTTGCCTTTTTTCTTTGACATATCTTTACCTCCTTTCACTTATTATAATATCACGGTATCGAGATAAATGCAACAAAAAAGAGCCGCTCCAGGAAAAATCTCCCAGAGCGGCTCTTGCGACATTTGGAGTGTTCTTCACACTCCTTTTTTATATTTCAATCATTATTACTATAGCACGATGTAGGCACGATTGCCTGTGACGTAGACGGTCTTGCCATTGTGCTTTTCTTTGATACGTAGGAATCTGCCGACACGCCCTTGAATCTCAACT
The DNA here is from genome assembly GCF_016742815.1 of Lactobacillus sp. A27. Classification (NCBI taxonomy): domain Bacteria; kingdom Bacillati; phylum Bacillota; class Bacilli; order Lactobacillales; family Lactobacillaceae; genus Lactobacillus; species Lactobacillus sp. A27. Next base: position 63,166 of record NZ_JAEHNT010000015.1, on the reverse strand, counting down.
TTTGAGTTAATTTTCAACGGGTAAACCTTATCCGCATCTGCTTTAGGTGCATCAAGTGCGTGCGTGTGATCAAGAATAATCTTTGCAACACCATGTTTTTCTGAGTTGTAAGCAATAGGATTGGCTTTGACGTATACAGCACGACCGTCAAACCATTGATTTTTGCCAACACAGATTGCTCCATCTTTAATTTCAAAGACTTGCCAAAGTGATCCTTGTGGTTTTAGCTTATCGCTTTCACGTTTGGTCAGTTTAGAGTCAGTGTAGACATAAGCACCCTTTGAGTTTGATACAACGGCAACTGCACCGATGTCCCAACGTACGACCGGATGCTGAGAGAGCGATTCTGCGGATTTTTTAACTGATTTAGCTTGATGATTATCCGAACTGATCTTTAAATCAACGAGGTTAATATTGCCATCGACATCACATCCACGATAATTATCAGCAAATTGCCAAATTGCTACTCCGTCCATTGATGGGAAGTAGTTAAAGTCAGCATAATCTTGACGACCGCTCACTTTATAACTTGCTACCCATAAAGAAGTACCGAATGACTTAACAATTCGAGCAATGCTCATGTGATTTCTTAGTACGAATGCGCCGGAATAAACGAGCGGTTGATAACCAGCAGATTTAATTTCTTGCATAGCTGCTAAGAGCGCATCTGTGTTAGCAATTGCACCGCCATTGACGCTGTTGCCGTTACCTTGCTCAAAGTCGTCAGCAAGGTATGAGCCTTCTGGAATACCAAGCGCCTTAGCCTTCGCTACTGCATACTTGGCTTCTGATCTAGCTCTTGAAACGCTATTGCCGTGGTTAGCATAGAAGTATCCAGCGACAAGCAGACTATTAGCCTTTGCACTCTTGATTTGTGCGGCTGCCTTTGGGTTAAGGTAGTCGGTGCCTTGTGTCAGCTTTACGATGGCGAACTTGGCACCTGTGTAGCTAACGCTTGTGGACTGGTAACTGGCTAGGTCCACACCATAGCTTCTTTTTGGCACGTTCGAGTTTGACATTACTGCCACCTTCTTTCTTTCTGTTCTTCTCGAATGAATCAAAAATCAATTCATTGTAGGTTTTAGGCTTTGCTCGATCCATTAGAATCATCTCCGTTGTCAAGGAAACCGATTGGCTGTGTAGTTACTTCTGATGATTCGTCAGGAGTAGGTGTTTCAGCATGTGCATCATCGTATGATTTTTGGATCATGCCTTTCGCTACTTCCGTGGTGAGGTTAGGCTTCTGCTTTTGCAGTTGATCGACAGCCCACGCCTTCTTCTCTGCACCAGTTAAGTCCAAGAGCTTGTTAGCTTCACTGTAAAGAGCGTCAGACGCTTCTTTTGCAGTAATGACTTGTTGAGGGACTTTCTTGCCTTCTAACGTCATTTTCTTGATGTAAAAATCAAGTGCGGTAGAAATACCAAGTGTGACGGCGATAACAATAACAACGACAAGCCACGCAAGGTTCATGATTTGATCCATACTCATGATTATTCGCCGTCCTTTTCACCTACAACTAAGCCGGTTTTAGCAGCATTGTCCAAAGTTGCACTTAATTTATTTTCGACAGTAGTAGCGAGCTTTGTTGCAGTATCATCCTTTACCATACCGTTGTCGGTTACGCCGGATAAATAGCGAACCCACTTGGTGACGGATTGCTTAACATCTTGAGGAACGTCGTCCAATGTTAAGACTCCATCTTGTATTAATGTTACATAGTCCAAAATTCTAGTGTTTGGTTTCATTGTCTTTCTCCTCTCTTAATTCATTGAGTTCCCGCAGTAATTTTTTATTTTCTGCGTTCAGTCTTTTGTTCTGCTCCATGATGTAATCTCTGTCGGATTTCTTACTATTCAGCCTAAAAGTAAAGTAAGCAGATAAGATACCGAAAACTAAATACAAAAGGTCGTTCAAATCTATTTTCACTGCACGACCCCCTGTCCTAGCGTTTACATCTATGTCGTGCCGTCCAGCTTGTTATTGCTAAAACAGTTAAATCACTTGCTAATACTGGTCCATAATCATCTAAGAAATACCAGTGTTCAAACTCTAATAAACACAAAATAGTAATTAATCCTGCAATGAAGCTGATTAATACCCCTGTTATGTGTTCGTTGTTATAACTTGAAAGAATATAACCAATCATAAGAACACCAGCCACAATTAAAGCCCACTGCAAAACCGGGCTGTTCATAAGCCCGCGCAATTCTGGTGGAAAGTAAAATTGTGGATATTTCTTAGTCATTAAAGCTGCACCCTTTAAAATTGAATACAGCCCTAAAATTGCATACAAGCCATTAAGCTTGAGGCGCACCGCTAACTTGGTTATCAGTTCTTTCATAAGCTTCGCCTACAATCTTTTGGTAATTTTCTGCTGATAAAAAGCCTTGTACGACTAAGCCTTTCATGCCGTTCTTATCGTAGATACCGAATTGATAGTCCATAGTGTACATTTCTAAAAAGTTAGCTTCGATTTGTTCCATTAAAGTCATGATTAGTTGCCTCCGTTTTCTTGCTTAGTGTCAGTAGTTGGATCAGTTGATGCATCAGCCTTTGGTGCTTCTGGTGTAGCGTCATTTTGAGTTGACTTAACGACCATAGCCAAAGTTTGTTGCATAGTAGCCAACATCTTGTTAGTGTTTTGAGTTTGTTGGGTGAAGCTCTTCATTAGAGCGACATTTTGTTGACTAGATTGGGCTTGAACTTGTTGCATGGTCTTAACAGCTTGGTCTACCTTGTCGTTAGCTTGGTCAAGTTGTGCGGACTTTTGGTCAAGTTCCTTGATCTTAGCTTGTGCTTCTGCAAGGATTTGACCTTGTGCTTCACCGCTGTTTTCCTTCCATGCACCAAGACCACCATTTAAGTTGTTGTCCCATACAGGATCACTCATGCTTGCGTCAGGTGCTTCCTTGTGCATTCTCCAAGGGACAACATCGAATGGAATTTCGGTAAAGATTTCGTGACATCTTTCATCCTTAGTTGCTCCATCTGGATTTGAGTAGTAGTAAACGTACAACTTAGTTGGTTGTTCTTGTGCAGCAGTTTCAACGCCTGCTACTGGTGCGTTTTGTGTTTCGTCAGCCATAATTGGCTCCTTTCTATCAAAAAAGCCCACGGGTACGCCCCGTGAGCTATGTTTTGCGTATAAAAAAAGCACTCGTTTGAGTGCTAATCTGCATTAATTTGAATGTTTACCCATTTTGCACCTACTTGCTCAGAACTTTCATCATAATAATTGCCTTCAATTTTGCCAAAATTAAGATCAAAGCCTATGCGGTATCCTTTTTTAGTATCTATCGCACTAGCATAACTGCCAGCATTATTAGCTATGGCGTATAACAGATAATTATTAATAGATGCTGTATCTCCATTATCAAATGTGAAAGTGGTATTGCGATTCATGTCAAACTCTGACCAATTTGTTGAAATAGTAAAGCTTCCTTTATCCATAGGGGGGGTTTTAGTAATCGTCTTAAATGGGTATTTTCGATAAACATTGCTATCAATGTTCACCGATTGAGCATTTTGTGGAATGTTGAACCATTTGTGCTTATCGAAGAGCATGTGGTCGATCATGCGATCACCACCCTTCTAAGTACTTGGTAGACGTGGCTTAGGAGGCGTTTACCCCCCAGATTGGTGTAACATCAGCACATTTTACAAACGCATAACCGTAAACTGATATACCAAGATTGGGACTAGTTGAAAGCTTAAAATTGTCAGCATAGAAAACATATCTGTCATCAATAGTTCTGCCTATAGTTCTGACTGTCTGCTCTCCTAATGAACTATTAACGCTACTAGAAGTAGTTTCGATATTTGTATCATTAGGAATTTTTATTTCCTCTGGTATAGCAACATAATTTCGTCCATTGATAGTAGTTTTATCAGCATTGTTGTCGATATTCCACCATTTAAGTCTGTTAAAAAGCATATGACTTAACATGCACTCACCGCCTTTCTAGCGATGAATGCCCTGAACGCTTGATACAAGTGGCTTAGAGGGCTATTTGCCCCCCCGATTTGGCAATCTTTAGCTAAAACATAAACCTGACGTGAAAAATGCTCATTCGGATTAAGCTTGTAAATTAACTGCTTGCCTGTGTCGGTAAATATTTGAACAATCGCGCTTTCAACCGAAAATGTCATTGAGATATCTTTGCGGTAAGAAGTTGAGGTGTTACTCTTGATCCATTCCGCTTCACTTGAATGTAAGCCCGCAGTTAATGGAGTATTGGGTGGGACAACAACAGTTGATGGAATTACACAATAGTCCTTACCGTCAACCGTCGTGATTGTCTTGCCAAGATTAAACCATTTAAGTTTGTTGAGAATCATGTGATCTAGCATACTAACGCCACCTTCCTAGTAAAGTGGCGTAAAGCCTTGAGAGCCAAGCGTATAGGTGAGGGTTTACCCCCCCAATTTATGTCAAGGTTACTCCAATCCAAGGCATATAATTTATACCATTCACCTTGATAAGGCACTATTGTTGCATCTTCAAGCTTTCCATCTTTTGAAAAAGATAAGCCTTTGATTGTGACATGAGTACCTGCTGGTATATGAATGTTTGAACTATCGCTATCTTGCGGAAACGCAGGAGTATCTTTGAGCAAAACCGCATCAACAGGAAACGTATTCTTTATGTTTATATACGTATTCGCACCTGTGTTAACTGTCTTTTGATTATCAGTAACGTTGAACCACTTTAGCTTGTTAAAAATGAGATGATCTAGCATGCTAATCTCCTTTCTATTTAGTAATAAAGGCTATTCTTTGAGGATTTTCATTTTCCCAGCTGTTAGCCTGCGCTTCTTGACTAGCTGGAAATGTCCTGCCCTCAACATAGTTCGCCTTAATGTAGTTGATTTCGTTTTCTGCGTTGGTTAGACGCGAAGTCAGCGACTGGATAGTTTGATTTTGCTGATTGATGATATTTTGCAGGTTGCTGATGTCACCTGAATTAGCTAATCTAGTCCATCCAGTGGTATAAGAACCCCCGTTGTTGCCAACCATCCATACTTCATTGGCTGGAGACCTAAAAATAGCGACACCATCGCCATTTGGATTTTCAAAAACATATTGAACCGTAAACCATTGCGTATTAGAAGCTGGTGGTAAATTCTTACAGTTTTTACCGTTGCCTGGATACAAACGAATTTGATTTGTTTTAAATGCAAAAAGATCATCATCACCGCTACCATTAACTAATGGAACGCGTGTTGAATTGATGCTATTAATTGCATCAGCAAACTGACTAAGTACGTTTTGGTCAACTAGCCATTTATTTGTGTAGCTATTTGTTTCCTTTGTTGGATTCTTGCTTGCAATATCGTAAGCAGTAATGATTGTGCCTGAAGTCTTGCTGTTGATTTGGCTTTGCAAGTTAGAAATATCAGCAGAAACATCACTACTGTTAGCTTTGCTAGGAAGTTGACCAAGCACATCTTTCAACTTACTTGCCGTCCAGTCACTTGACCAGATGTCAAAAATGTAACCGCCGTTAGCTTGCTTAACAGCATTCCCACGGATTTCAACTAGATCACCGTTAGCATTCATACCTTGCTTTCTTACAAAAGAATTAGCAAGGGTACTATCTACTTTTTGACTAGCTTGATTTGCTAGATTAGTGGCATTAGTGATCTGATTTTGTAAATTACTAATATCACCATTGTCAGCAAGCAATACCCACGGCTTCCAATTACCCCAACCATAAAATCTATAAGCAATTTTTGGATTAGTATTAGAGCCATCGCCAATATATAAAGCAAGTTCAAATCTTCCATCACTACCTGCAACCGTGCCTTGAAAATACATGGTGTCATTAAGCCAGCCAAATGGCATGTTTTTCAGTGTTGTGTTAACTGATCTACGCCAGCCAACAAAGTAATTATTAAGATCAAATCCTGCTGGTAAAGCTGGTGCATGAGTGTCATCTGGAATTAGTGATTTAAGAGCTTCATTAATAGTATTTATGACATTAGTGTTATTACCAATCTTGGTATCACGCTGACCAAAAGCTATGTCTATTTGTGGCTTGGTGTAAACATCAGAAGCATTAGCCTTGGTATTAATGGCTTGATTTAGCTTTGTGACGTTTGAGTTGATCTTTGCATCAACGTCCGTGATGTCGTCCTTTTTGGCAAGTTCGGCATCAACAGCGGTCTTGTCAGCCTTGCCAGCGATCATGTTTGCTACCTGGTCAGCGTTAACCTTGCCGTCCGTGTCAGCAGACATTTCAAGCAATTTTTTGTCTAGCTCTGATCTGCTGTATACGTCCACAGTGTTAGCCTTTGCATTGAGTAGCTTGGTTAAATCAGCGGTACTGGTGTAACCGGATAGCTTGGAATCAACGTCAACCGTTTTTGCGTATGGCGTGAAGTCGATCTTTGCTATCTCGGCATCAACAACGGACTTGTCGGCTTTGCTGTCGATACCTGCTTGAAGTTGCTTAACAGAGTTTGCTACGTCTGTCTTATCGGCTTTAGTATCAAGTTGAGCGGTGACGTCTGCGCTATCTGCCTTTTTTACGACTTCTGCGTTGGTTTTATCCAAGTCTGATTGATTAGCCTTAGTTGCTAACTGATCCGCCACAGCGGTTTTATCTGCCTTAGTATCGAGCGCCTTTGCGGTACTGTCTTGGTTAGCGTCAATCTTTGCAGTGATGTCATGATTTAAGTTATTGATAGCACTGTTAAGCGTTGCTGGTGTAACACTTCCTGCTGGATCAACCACAGCGGTAACACTAGTAGCATCACCAATTTTCACCGCAATCTTTAAATCTAGCGCATCTGTAGCAACCCCGTCTGGATTTGTAGCTGCTAGATATGCTCCTTGATTAGCGACAGCAACTATAACTAGTTGCTCCACATCATTCTTCCTAGCAAAAAAGCCAACTGCCTTGTATTCAAGGTCTGCCTTTAAATCGCTATTCTGAAAGACTGCCTCAAGAATCACAGTACTGCCGCTGTCACTACTTTGCTTGTCGCTAACACCGATTTTGACCTCACGTAATGGATTACCCAGCGAGGTCAAAGCTTTAATCTGGGAATCACTTAGACCACTGATGTCTTGACCATACAAGACCGCCTTAGTGTAAGTAACCTCACCGCCAGCAGTCATCATAGTACGACCAGCATTTGTTATATAAGCAGGATCTCTAATTGTACTCACTTAATCAGACCTCCTTATTTTTCTATCATTGCCAAGTAGTTAGGATGTTGGTTCTCCCAAGCCTCTGCTTCTGTTTCTTGACTAGCTGCGAATCTCTTGCCGATCACACTATTTTGTTCGAGGAAAATCACACGATTAAGCAAGTCATTATACTGCCTAGTACTTACACCTTGCTGGTTGTTAAGACCTGTAATCTGATTGTTTAAATCTTTGATTTGTTGATCTTTGGTACTATTTGCAGATTGTAGAGATGTAATTGTTTGCTTTAAATCGTTAATTGCTCTGTCGACATCTGCCTTCGGATAAAAGACACTAGACAAATTGACATTACCAGTACTGTCAGGAGCTACCCCCTGCACTGTGTTAATACCAGCACCTTTACCCGCACCAGCAACCATTTGATCGATGGTTGCTGAATCATAAGTTGGGAGGTTAAAAGTGCCGTCACTATCTGCCTTTGTGGCATCCTTACCGTTCAGCATGATAGTTAACTTGCTAGTACCCTGCTTTAGTTCAGTGTCAATTGTGCCTTGAACTTTTGATTGCCATTCATTTAACTCAGCTCTAGTAACATAGCCAATTTCATTAACTGTCATGTCAATGTGTGCTGCATTACTAATTGTCATGTTTAGCTGCGCTGAAATGACTTGGGTTGATTGATGATCTGGACTTCCAGCGGCCAAAACTTCATGGTCCTGTGTAGTCGGTGTGATAGCAATTAACTTCTCTTCGCCTTGTACAGTCTTTCCAGCATTTGTTGTATCAACACGCGCATACCAACCAATTGAGCTAAAGTTAATATCCTGTTGTTGATTCCTGTTTTCAAAGTTGGCTATAACCGCAAAGTTGTTATCAACGACGGGGGTAATCTGCAATTGTCCTTCTTTTAAGTCGTCTTTAAGACTTGTTAGATTCCTTATTGCTTCATCGCTAAGTGCTTGACCCAATTGATCCGTTAACTTTTGACTTGATAAGATAGCTCTTGTATAAACCAGTGTGCCAGTACCATCGCCAACGGCCAAAAACAGATGTCGCCCGTCATTCGTCAAGAGTGATTGCTTTAGTTTTTCAACAAATCCCGAATTTGATGTATCTGCTGCCATCATTTACTCCTTTCTATTAAAAAACTACTCAGTCTTGATTGATTGAGTAGTTGTCGTTATTGTTTTTGTTCCAACGCTTAACCCAGCGTGTACTTCTTCCTTATGATTGCTTGACCAGCTTGCTGATGTATGCCAAATTGACGTATTTGCAATTCTGCCAATCACTGCTAGATATAGATGCTTAGATGTTTGAGCTTTCCAGCCAGTCCACCAACTTACATTAGATTTAACCCGTTGATAATTCTTGTAGCTAGTGTGCATCCCGTAATAGAGATTTGACTGTGTCTTAGTTTTCCAGCCAGTCCACCAGATCGTTTTTGATCTAGCAGTAGTTTGCCATCTGTCTTGGGTGCCTACTCCGATATAGAGAGGCATTTTAGTTCGGGTTTCAAATACTATTAGGTCTAGCCAGTAGCCCATTGCCAGCATCTTGTGAAGGTTTTTCAAGATAAATTTTTCCATATGCACGTCACGAACGTAGTCGTATGGAATCTGGATACCAATGTGCCGGATGCCTGTCTTCCAAACCTTGAAGCCCTGATTAGTGCCTAATGCGTTAGACATGATCTTAACCATTGAAGGAATAGTACCCTGTGCCCGTGATAATAGCTCCATAATGTGAATTACAAAGCGATAGTATTCATCGTCTGCACTAGGTCTATATGTTTGAATATCCTCACCGAATAAATCCAAAGTTGTACCCTTAGCATCTTTTAATGCACGCCAGCGCTCAACTTTTTCAGCATTCGTATCAATAGCCTCAAACGGCTCATTAAAGGCATCTATCAGTTTATACATGTTTGACTCTGGTCTCTTTTCCCAGTAGTCAGAAGCTTCTGCTAGAAGTTCATCTGTTGTCTCATACGCCATCTACGACCACCTCAATGTTTTCAGGTTGGCATGAGAAGGATTCGAATGGCTTAGAAGCAATGTCTTCATCAGCCATGTGAGCTTTGTCAGTACCAATTTTGATCTTGGCCACACCGACACCTGGAACGTCATAAATTGATGGATAGATCTTAGTTAAGTGGACGGTTTCGCCCATTAGTAAAGTACTAATGTAATCGATAATCGTTTCCTTGACGTCATTAACACCATCATCAACGTTCCATTCATCGTTGGTACGAATTTGAACTTGCGCATATACCGGCTTATCCTTGGCATAATCAAAGTGGATAACTTGTGGATTACCGGTTTTATCTTTGGCAGTTATTGCCTTAGTCCCTGTCAAAGTGATACCAGCCGCTACTTTATCAACCAAACAATCGGCAATATCATTTTCTCTTCCGCCCAAACAAAAAACGTGGACTGAATACGGTGGATTACCGTACTGGTCCGCGTCTGCGAATGGGTTTTCAATAATGTTTACTTGTCTTACACCTGGTAAGTTTAACAATGCTGACTTAATTCCTGCTGACGATGGACCGGGTTTTGCAACGTTTTCCATGATCAACCTAGCTCTATATGCTGGATCGTCTTCGTTGTCTTGACCACCAGCCGCTTTTTCAGGATTGGTTACCGACAAAACATTTTCATCGGGATTATACATAATCGTGATTGTGTTAGGCAAAACATTGTTAAAATCGCCCGTTTCAACTGACTGCACAATACCAATACCAGTATAAGTATTATGTTCATAGTCCTTAGATGTGATTACATCCTTGATTAATTCGAACAGCACGCCGTCCGGGGTTTCAAATTTTTCACCAGATTGAATTAGATATTCCTCCGATGTAGTGATAACAATGTTAGCCTGACTAGGTGTTGCCACTTTGCGAGGTAGGTCAAGATTGGCACCGATTCGGTCAAGTGCGCTTTCAGTAGCTGTACTGATAAACGCGGAATAATAAGTCTTCTGCAATTCCTGAATTAATAAGGTTTCTCGCCAAGCAATCAGCCGAGCAATAATACCAAAATTGGAGTTGCTCGTCAGAACAATGTCTGTCCCGAATCTTTGCATGAAATCATCCATGACGCTATCCAATACTTCTTCATAAGTCGGAGCTAAGAAGCCACGTTTATGAAGCCCAAAACTAGCCATTGCCAAGGTCGAAACCTCCTTCCAATTCTTCCGGCTTGTCGTTAACTTGAACGGTTGCGTTGAATGTGACATATAAGCCACGTTGCGGCAATTTCTTAAATGAAATCCTATTGACCGTTTGAACTTCCGGAACTTTTTCAATAATTGTGGTAGACATGTCAGCAGATGCCAATTTTTCGTTGAAATTCTTGCCAAGGAAATTGCTATAATCCGCACCTTGGTCTGGATCTAGGTTAGTCATTTCACCGTAGCGAATCAGCAGTGTAGCCCTAATTCTTTGTGCTACTTCTTCGATTCCGTCCACGGTTGCTAAATCGTGAGTAGATGGATCAATAACAGGATCGCCGTATTCTGTAACTAGTAAATCCTTAGCCATTTTTTGCATCACCCCCAAGAACTCCAATTATGATTGCGTCGTTTGCATCGTGGAGCCTCGAACTGTTAGGTACATAATTGTTAACAGCTCTACCACCTTCCCAGTTGTCATTGTCACGATCTAACACAACGGCAACAACAGGAACGCCAGCCCTCATTAGACGCCTCTTTGGAAGTTTTTCAGCTAGATTAGAGCCAACATGTGCATCTACTTTTGCTAATTCTGGCTTTAAGCGCTCTAATATTTCATCTTGAATATAACAGTTCTCACTAACTGGAATATCCAAGTATTGTGCAGATGTATCACCGTTGCTTGAATTAGCTAGTGGCAATATATCTGCTTTGTGTGTAGCATTATCATATTTAATGACCTTAGCAGGAAAAGCACACTGGATTCCGGCAACAATTCCATGCATAAACTTTCTTGTTGCCTTGTACCACATGTCTCTTTCTTCATTCTGTGATTGAGCCATCTATTCACCTCCTAAATTTTAACGAGTGAGCATTGCGTTTGAGCTTGGTCCATATCAAACGTATGCTGACCAGCTTTAACGTAGAAATAGCCTTTCAAGTATTTACTAAGCATATGAACACCGACATTAGTTGTAATGTCCGGCACTAATGGAACTTGTATTTCCCATGTACCAGAACCAGAATCATCATCACTACTTTCGTTATAAGAAGGAGGTTGAATTAAGTCTTGATCATCGATTTCGTACCAAGTTCTTTTTGTGCTGCGAGGATTGATAATTTCAAGCTTTCCACCAATATAGGTGAGACTTGAACCGGTTTTCTTTACAACCCGTTTCAACAGGCTTAAAGGTTTTCCTTTGGCAGTAAACGGACGCTTTAAGGTTGGATTATGAGCTAAATCAATCTTAGAAATCACTATTCCAGATTGTGTAGCTATCCCACTAATCAATGTCTTATAATCCGTACCTTTCCGGAAGGTCATGTTAACCATCTTGGTTTTAGTGGCACGGGTCTTAATTCGCTTCTTTTTAAGGCCGCCTTTTTCGGTTACTTTGTAAGGAATGCGATGGTGAACAACGTATTTTTGCCCCTTTTTAGGGCCACGCTTGTACACTTTGACTTCGGTAGTGTGCTTATACTTAGTCACTACTTTGTCAGGCTCTCGAACCATTTTCGTGACGTATTTATTAACTTTTTCTGTTTCCGTAACTTTCAACTTGCGGGCTTCAACATTTGAGTAATTAGTTCCCTCGGTAAAGGTTAAAGAAAACGTATCAGTCGTTCCATCATGTTGAGGAATGCCAATTTTACTAATGAACCCTTCTGCAAGAACTTTCCTGTCACTTCCCCAGTTAAAAGCAACATAGCAATGCTGCTTTTTGTGGTAAAAGTCGCGGTGTTCTTTGGTCAGGTTATAGAGCGTAACCGTGTTTGATTGCGGTGTAGCAACATCAGCAAAATTAACTTCAAACGTGAAAGGATAATTATGTTTGTAATGCTCATTGTTATAAACCGTTTGAGTCTTGCCTTCCGAATTAGTGCAAACAAACCACATATGAGGATTATCGGTTATGACAGTCATTAGTAGGAGACCTCCTCATCGGTTAAGTCGTCGCTGTCTTCGTCAGGATCATAACCAAGCGGCTTAATGGTTGGGTCATCATCTTCTGAACCAAGCGGATCAATGACGTCAATATATAACTGCACATCATAGCCAAGTTCACCCTTGCCAGCATCCCTGGCGTTACCGGTTTCGTCCATGACACGTATATCAGTACGAGGCAAGCGACTATCCGGAATATCAATGCCGACCAATTGATCCAATACAAGTGGCTCCTGTTCCAGGAGCGTTTCACCATCTTGCATGATTGTAAGCGTGTAGTAATCAGCAACCGGGTTGTAATCAACTCTTAGCGTGAAAACCTCACCGGCTAATGTGATGTCGAAAATGTCAGGTAAATCATCGGTGTTAACAGGAATGTATTTACGCATGTTAACCTCCTACTTAACTCGAATCTTGCTCTTGGCTTTGTACTTCCTATCGTTAACATAGATAGGGTTGCCGGCTAAGATTCGATTAGGATTCTTAATGTGATTAACCTTTTGAAGCCAGGAAACCGTAGTGTGATACTTCTTAGCCAATCCCCAAAGCGTATCGCCTTTTTTAATGGTTATAGCAGTGTATTTTTTGCTACGGTTACCGGCCAATGTCTTAGAAGATTTAGAACGCTTAGCGTGTTTTTTGGATTTATTACTAGTTGTGATTTCGGCAGCTCTTACAAATGTAAATGTGATTGACACTTGCATTGTGTTTCTAAAACCAGTGAATTGCCGGTCAAGCTGGGAAATTATAAGGTGCTTGTAATAAATATCGCCACGGAACGTAAGCTCTTCGTGATGACTGTGCCAAGTACGAAGCCGAACCCACTTATCATGTGCAGAGCCGGTGTCTGTATCAGCAATCAAACCATCAATTGTTACTGTTTTACTGGAAAATCTGGCGTAATCCTTACGAGGTGCGCCCTGATCAACGGCATAAGAAGTAATACTTGATGAATTGCTTTCCGATTCCGTATTCACGGGAGCAAAAAAGACAATATCGCTTTTCTTCCCGTTCTTAGTCGGGAAAATAGCCATATTGCCTTCACCAGTGAATTCTTTTGCATGATCTTGAATAGCCGCAACCATTGCCGCCTGGTCTGTATCTTTAGTCTTGACCACACGGTTCTTTTTAGTCGTAGCCTTTTTTAATTGGCTCTTATATGAGTTGTAATCTCTCATATCTGCGTTGTACTTATTCAAGTACTTTTGAGTCAAACGGCTGTATTTAGCCTTGTCTTGCTCGTTTTTAGCATTAAATGCTAATGCGGCAAAATTAAGGCTTTCTTCGTTAGCCTTCATCGCAGAATGATGAGCCTTAGCAGCGTTTTCTTCCAAATCTTTAACTTTTTTGCTGATCTTAGTTTCAGCCTTTGTCTTCTTGCGCCCCTTGTGGGGCTTTGACTTGTTTTTTGGCTTTTCTTTTTTAGCCATATAAATCCTCCTAACTAATAAAGCGATGGATCCGTTCCGAATTCATCGCCTATGTTTACTAAATATTGAGTTATTTCTCGTTTTACAATTTCAGCAATCCTCTTAGCATCTTCAACCGATCCACCTATAGGACCGTTGAAATTGATGTTAATAATTGGAGCTGAATTATTTCTGTGTGTAGGTCTATTAATCTTAGGGTCAACTAAGTTAACCAAATCAGAAAGCTTGCGCTTAGTCTGCTCGTGGGTATCAACCTTAACTGGACCATCAGCTGTGATTAGTTCCGGACCACGTTCGCCGGCAATAAATGGAGTATGTGCCGCAGGTTTCCCGCCCTTGGCGTATCCATGACCATTGCCTAATGCTGAAAGGCTAGGACCATAGCGGTGTTTAGCATAATTCAAGCCAGCATAAATGTTGGCCGGACCATTGAAAATACCACCAGAGCCCTTACGCTTATAGGCTTCAAACGTTAATCTCTTGGTTTGCATTAAACCAAGTGCAGGACCGGAACCGTCACCGTCTGGGTCAGCTCCTGGCTGACGTGCGTGTGGATTACCACCAGATTCGGTATTAATCTGACGAAGCACACGGTTAACCATTGCACTAGACGTGGAGAGGTGCAGCATTCCAAGGATACGTTTAACCGTACCAGCCCAGCGCTTGACACCTTCACCACCGATGTTGCCACCAAGGGCTCCCTCGTCGCCGAGCTTGTCCTTAATCCACTTCAAAGCGGAAGGACCAAGTTCGCGTTTTGCCAGTGCTTCTAGTTTCTTGTCAGCCTTGACAGTTTTTTTACCAGTCGAAGCGTTGTGTAGCCCTTTGACACGGTAGAAACCGTAACCCATGCTCATATCGTCAGAAATCCTAGTCACACGTGCGTGTGGTGGGGTTTCGTTGAACATGGTGCCGGACTTCGGATTCTTAACGATCCCGACGTGTCCGGCAGCACCTGTGCCGTGTCCGAAGATCACTAAGTCACCTGGAATAGTGCGACTTAGTGATTTGCCAAGGTACTGCAATGCTGAACTGTGTTGCATGTCAACAGTTGAACGCCCGGCATCAATACCGAAATGCTTTAAGGCTTGTGCAACCATACCAGAACAATCACTTGCCGCCTTACTCATAGCACCCATGACATATGGGACACCAGAGAAGGTAGATTCAGCGTATTTTAGGAATTTCTCACGAGTTCCGCCTTTGCCAGCACCACCGCCAATGGCGTTATTGATGACTGACCACATAGCGTTAGACCATGGATTTCCGAAGTGTGTAGCTGAATTATTAGCAAGTCCGACCGTGCCACGTTTTAAGTCTGTGCCACCCGGTTTCAGGTGGGTTAAGAACATATCTTTGAAGCTCTTAGCTGGGTTGGCTCCCGCTTTCTCAGCTAGTTTTTTCAAAGCGCTATGACTTATGCCTGAACCCTTAGCAAAATGGCGCAGACCAGCAGAATTAGCTACTTGCTGGGTTTGTGCACCGTTAAGTACTCCCCATCCCTTTTTGAGTGGCAGAATTGTATTCTGACCACGTGGGAACAATAGCTCATTCTTATCTGTGACGATGGCTTCTTGTCTTGGCCCGACCTTGGCATCGTTAACCATTGCAAGAGTGTTTTCGGTTAATCGACCGTTTGAGTCAGTACCAGTAGCAAACTTAACTGGCTTAATAACCGATGCATTGCCACCGAATTGCCCTAATACCTTGTCAATTCCAGAAATACCCTTGTTAACTTGGCTAATGGTACCGCCCATTGCGTCATGGGCGTAGCCTTTCATGCGTCCTAACTCTTTACCAAACCCTTTTGAGGTGGTTTTAGCTAGGTCAATAACACCGTCGTGCATAGCGTTCATTTGCTTATGAGCGCCGGTGCGCATCTGACTATAATGCGAGATCACATTTTTTCGGGTCTTGCTTGCTTCTTTATTAGTAGATTGGGCAATCTCACTCCAAGTGTTCTTGCTCTTCTTAGAGAGCCCATTAAGCGACTTAGAGGACTTATCTGCAATCTGCTTATAATCGCTAGTTACTGTCTTCTTAGTTTTAGCTAATTTTTCAGTGCCATTGGCATAGCCTTTAAGGACCATACCATGACCTAAACCACCATCAAGAACTTTGCGAGTATCGTGAGCATTAAGGATATGTTCACCAGACTGAATTTTAGTGAACTGTGGACCGTTGATACCAAGCAAACGAATGTGGTTAGCATAAGGCTTATAAGCTAGTTCAGGCCCGGATTCACCAACCAAAGCACCATGCGTGGAGTGCATAGCACCACCATTAGCATGGCTCTTGATCTTTTCATACTTAAAGGTGTGTTTTGAATGTCCTGATCCATAGGCAATACTATTAGCAAAGCCTTTGATATTGTTGGTAATACCCTTTCTGATGTCGCCAGCTTTACCCCAGAAATTGTTCCAGCCTTTGCTTAGACGACCCCAGAAGTCATTCCATTTCTTGCCGAAAGCAGTAGAGAACGACTTCCAGCGTGATTGAATATCTTTCAAGGCGGTAGAGAAGAACTCACCTTTTTTGAACGCCTTTACATAGCGAGCGTTGTTAAAGCTCTTCCAACCTGCATTCCATTTCTTACCGAAATCGGTAGAGAACGACTTCCAGCGTGATTGGATGTCCTTTGAAGCGGTTTGAATAAATTCGCCTTGTTTAAATGCTTTAACATAGCGATTATTGTTAACCTTTTTCCAAGTCTGATTCCATCCGCGTTGTAGTGCTTTACCAGTTTGGGACATGTTTTTAGGCAAGTTTTTAAAGAAACTATGGCTTGCCTTCATTCCCTTGTCCCAGCCTTTATGGATATTTCTACCAACGCCACTGGCCCAACTCTTAATGCGCTTCCCCGTCTTATTAAGAGCCGAAGGAAGATTCTTGAACATGTTATGGGTAGACCAGCCAAGGTTCTCCATTGACCAGAATCTTTTAGGAGGCTTGTGCTTTTGCCAGCCTTTAGTAAAGTTGTTAACAGCAGTACCGCCCCATTTGCCGGCGACCTTGCCAAGTTGCGAGCCGACCGCAGCACCTAACGGGCCGCCGAAATACATACCGATACCGCCACCAATGGCTGATCCGATACCTTGACCTATGTCTTGGCTTCGCTTGTCAGCATTGTGACGGTCTTTGTATGCATTTACGAACTGTGACCCAGCGTCTAAGGCAACACCAACGCCAGCAGCACCATTTGCTAATTTTCCGGCAGTGCTTAATTTCTTAAGGCCTCCTGCCGACTTAGCTGACTGTAAAGCGCCAGTAAGAATACCAGCGCCGCCACGTCCTTTAGGTAAGGCACCACCGAGTTTAGTAATAGTCCCGGCAGCTTTTTCGCCACCGGTTACCTTGCCAAACAGACCACCAACAAACTTGATTGCCTTAATGGCTTCAAGTCCTTTTTTGACTTGGCCAAGAAATAAAATGAACTTCAAGCCCTTAGAAATAGAATAGCCGGCAAGAATACCGTAGCCAATCCACTTAACTTCGCGCTTGTGTGTAGCCGTCCATTTTATTAGTTTGACCAAACCGTTAGCAACCTTAGCAACCGCACCACCGACATCCTTTTGGAATTTCTTCCCGTCCTTGCTTAGCAAAAACTTAGCAAGTGCATTACTTGCTTGATTGATAGCCGGAAGCAGGGCATTGCCGAGCGTCATTTTGAAGGCATTCATAGCCTGCTTTGCACTGGCGGCACTCCCTTGTGCGGTACCCATGTTTTGAGCGGCTAACTTAGCAACGTAAGAACCCGTTTTGCCGGCCTTTTCAGTGCGCTTAGTCAAATCTTCCACTTCTTTGGACGACTTGGCCAAAATCATGGCACCGTTCATACCAGATGTACCAAAGATAGACTTGAAGAATCCGTTCTTGTCAGAACCGCCCTTACTATGGGATTCGATATGCTGATACAGCACACCCATATCATGCGATAGCCCCTTAAGGTTACCGTGTGCGTCTAACATTTCGGATTTTTTGATTCCTAACTTGGTAAAGATTGAATTTTTAGTACCAATCTTGTTGATCTGGTTAGTTAAGCCGTTGATCGTAGCTCTTAAAGCAGTACCGGCCTTATCAGATTCTAGACCGTTGTTAGATAGAACACCTAACGCGGAGGATGTTTCCGCAAGGCTAATATTATTAGCTTTTGCCGCCGTACCAACGTAGGACATAGCAGTACCAAGATCGCTAAATCCTGTTGAGGTTGCGTCAGCCGAGTAAGCTAATTCGTTAACTACTTGCTTGGTGTTTTTCAGCATTGTACTGGTGTCCTTGGCTCTCATTCCGAAAGCATCTAACACCTGTGAGGATACCGTAGTAACATCACTGAACTTGTCACCAGAAGCGACAGAAGCCTGAACTTCTGTTGTTAACGCTCCTAATGCTTGCTTAGTTGTATAGCCTCGCTTAACTAAGTCTTCGTACCCCGCCGCAACTTCTTGTTGTGACTTTCCATACTTGATGGATATGTCACGACCCTCACGTTGCATAGCAGAAACAGCCTTAGTTACTTCTTTTTGGCGTTCGCCACCAAGAACGGCAAGGTTATTAATTTCACGGTATCGTTGCTGAATTTCTGCGGATTGCTTTGCCCCTGACATAGCAGCGGCACCAACGGCACCAATACCAGCGGCGGCAACGGTAGCACCACCACGAATATTGTTCCAAGCACTGTGTAGCTTGTTTTTCATTGTGTCTGTTGCCTTAGTAGCAACCGTGGCGCCGTGAACAATTTTGTTAAAGCCAGTCGGTCGGATTCTGTCCATTTCAGCCTGTGCTGACTTCATCCCAGCTTTAAACTTGTTAATATCCGCTACGGTTTGGTTAATTTTGATTTGCTGAGTTCTGTATGCATCGCTGTTTTTATCAGCAGATGTAGCAGCCCGATTCAACGCGGTTTCAAGTTCCTTCTGCTTATTGCTTAGTTCAGCAATAGCAGAATGGTAAGCCTTAACTTTCTGTTGATTAGCTTCATATGTTTTGCCTTCGGATTCCAGACGCCTGATATATGACGCGGTAACCGTGTCAATGTGGTTGATTTCCTTAGGCAGATTGCCGTTCATGTGCATATTGTTTGCACGCCGCTCAACCTGACCAAGTGCCGCATACAAAGCATTAGTAGCCTTGCGTGCTTCCTCAACCTGCGCGAAATTGGCACGGACGACGCCTAGATTAAAGCCTTCGTGCGTTCCAGCCATTCACTACGTCCTTTCGGCAAAATAAAAAAGCCATTAATTATCTAAATGACTTCACCTCTCTATTTCTTGCCATCGCCCCAGACACCTAAGCCTGTGGCATGGGCTTGCATTTTAAATTTATCTTGTTCATCCCTTTGGACAATAGTCCAAAGCATATCTAATTGATTGCGTGTCGCTTTCATGGCTAGATCAAGCGGTACGCCGTGCATTGCTAATCTAATCGGCTCTTCCCAACGATTAGCGGCTTCTTGTAAGTGTTCTTTACTCCAAGTTGCCGTCGATTCCGTCGTTAAGAAAGGAAAGCACTTCACCAGCTACTTCGCCGTAGCCCTTGTGACTGTCCCAGAATGCAACGCTCTTAATATGAGGATTTACGAATACGTCACCATCCACGGCGCCTTGCATTAAGTCAGAAAATCTGATTGAACCGTTTGAATTAGTTGCGGCATCTTCAATTTGGGATGCAACGCCGATACCTGGATATTGAAGAGTCAAAGTGTATTCATACTTAGTGCCGGCATTGATAGTAATGTCCTTAGTGACACCACGTTGGTTAGGAATTTCACTAGTTTGTAATTGCTTGTTTCTTGCGGCAATTTGGTCAGCCATGCTCATTTGAGGAGCTTGGTTTTGTGAATCAGCAACAGCAGTGTTATCAGTTTGAGTGTTTTCTACTTGTGTGTTTTGGTTTTCAGTGTTGTCCATTAGTTAATACCTCGCTTTATAAAACAGAATTTTCTACAATGTTTAACGCATTGACAGTCCAAACGCGTTCGCCGGCTTCGTTTGCGGCACCGCCATCAGGCTTTTTCTTGATGTAGCAGTGCATTGCCACGTAGTGACGTGATCCATCACACGCATCAACAGAAAAACCGCCCTTTCTGCGTTCATTTGCTAACGCATCGAGGACGGCATTGAATGGTGACATTTGGTTAAGTGTCACCGTAAAAGTACCACCGGTTTTGTTATTTTCACTTGCGGTTGCTGTACCCTGTGGGTCTTGTTGCACACTTACCATGTCGTTATCATATGCAACTGTGAACAGAGTAGTTGCACCAAAGCCGTAGGCGGTTTTACCGTCTGCGGTGAAATAGGTATCATTGGCATCATAAGTGCCCATGAGACCAGTTTGAATGTTGTTATGTGCTGCCATTTAATTCTTCCTTTCTAGCTAAATAATCGTGTCAGAATCAACTTCACCATGAACAGTGACAGTATGAATAGAACCAGAAGCGTGGTAAGTAAAGCTCAAACCACCATAGTGGCGCTTACTAATGTCTTCTGCCGGTTGGTCTTCACGTGGAGTAGCAATAACCGTGTAATCACCCTTACCAGTCTTAGAACTGATCAAAACAATTCCTTGTTCGGTAGCTTGCTCTAATACTTGAATCGCAATACCGGAAATCTTAGTAATACCGTTGGTGTCATAGGAAACTTTCTTATTCTTTTGTAAGAAGTTTTCAATGTCGTTTTCCATGTGAGTACTTACCCAGATAATTCCGTGCAAGGTATCAATGTATTCGCCTGAAAGAACCCAACCTTCTGATGTTTCACCGGTTCCGTTAACTTCCACATAAGCAATTGCCTTCATGTGGTTGATAGATGCTAATTCACTTGTGGTAAGTTGATCCGGTGTAATACCGTTCAATTGTTGGAACTTCCAGTCAGTCATGCCGACTGTTAAAGTTGCGGCTGCACCTACCAAAGCGGCGTCCATAGCTTCCTTGGTGTCGTGAACTAAACCGATAACGTAGTTTTGACCACCAATCTTGTTGAAATTAGCTTCATCGGTATCTTGAATTACTAAGAAGCGATTCTTATTAGCTTCAAAAATGTTTGAGAGACTAACTGCATCATCATCAACACCGAAGCCTGCTTTAATTGCAAAAGTCCAACCGAAGTACCAAAATGCTTCCAAAGCCTTGGATTCCTCGCTTGGGTCATAAGTTAAGACTGCAATATGGTCAGAATGGTTATCTTGTGCAAAATAGGTTTGTGCTTTCTTGTAAATTTGAGTATCAGTGCCATAGTCAACGGCTACGGCGTCAATATCACGATATTCAACATAGATAGCCTTACTATCCTTGTCTTGCTTGCGAGATAAAACACCATCTCTGCGATCTTCGTCACTAAGTTCAGTTCTCAAAGTAGTGTTTGTGCTTTGCGTATCTTGATTGTTTTTGCCGTCACCGCTGGTGCTTGGGTCAGACGCCTTTGCAGTAACTGGATTCAAAATCACTAAGTTACCCAAGCCCTTAACAGGCTTTGGATGCACAAGGCTCATAATTACGTTGACATCAGTAAGATGATCGTATGCTGAAACTGAACTGCCAGTTTTTGTTGCCATTAAATTTCCTCCTTGTCATTTTTGGATACAGAAAAGGCGCCACCGACATGGCTGCCAGCGACGCTCCCGTTCGCCTTAACTGATTCGATCACAGGGTCCCATGGTACGAAGTTGAGGTCTTTTTCTTCAAATAAAAAGCCACCAGTAACGTAGAAACTGCAATCAAAACCGTAATCGTTGTCGTAGTTAATACCTTGCAACGTGGTTCGATTAGCAGCATTGCCTACGGTCTGGGGCACAATATACGCTTGTTTAAAAAAGCGGCGGTACGGCACTTCGTGGAGTGCTTCATACAGCCGTTGTGCTAAATTCATAGCTTCACTGTCAGAAGTTGCATGTGCATCAATCTGCATCGTGCACGTAAATTGTCTATGCTCTCCTAGCCAATCGCCAGTCGTTTCTTCACCTGGATCAATCCAACGAAACGTGAAGAATGGATAATCCTCCATCTCATCAATGGTGCTGTCTTTGACTAGTTCACAATTGGTAACTTGATTAACAAGTTTGCCAAGAATGTACTGCACTAAGAAATGATCTTGCAACTTTGGAAGTCTAGCGACCATCTGGGTGTTTTGCATCCCCTTTCAATACATAAATGACGACATCAGAGTAGCCTTGCCAGTTTGAGGAATCGACAACCCTGTACTTCTGACCTGGTTGAGAGGGCACTTCTACGATCGAATTCTTTGGATAGAGCTTAGTACTTATCCAAAGAAGGTCTCCCTGCTCCATCTCACCACCTGGTAAAAATTGAGCCATGAAAGCATCCTGCGGATTAAAAGGCACAACAGGCTCATGACGGGCTTCTGGTTGTGCCGTGGGTGTTTCATCATCTTCAATTCTTTCACCGCCTACGTAATGAAAATGAGGCTTCTTAGCCAGACTTTCATACGGGGTAACAGTTAGGTCAACACCGAAGCTGTTAATCATGTCTTTAAAAGATATATAGAAACTCATTTGATCTCTCCAATCGGCAGGATTTTCCAGGTAACGTGCTTAATTAAGCCACCGGTGTCAACAAGTGGGTTATTAACGCCCTTTTTGTTGTCAATGGTCAATGGCGCGTTACCGGGCTTGTACCATCTTTTCATTTCTTCGCGAATATCAGAGACACCAAGCTTACCCAACGTCGTCAGCAACTCTTTGCCGGTGCCGTTTTCGTAGCATATTTTGTCAATCCCTGCCAAAACATAGCGCTTGTATTTTTGCTGATTATCTAAAAAAGCCTTGCGAATAAACGCACGGGCTGGAATTCTTGATTTTTTCAGCAAGTAAAAACAGACGACTAGCTCCTTGTTCTCGGTAATGCAAGCAACACGCTTGTTCTTAGGGACAAACAAATGCGGGATGTCGCTAGGCTTGACGCTTTTGCCGTATTTTTTAATAGCATAACTAGATGGCACCCATAAATATTTGCCTTTTTTAGGCACAATATCGGCACCGTACTCGTTAGCTCTTACGATTTCAAGCAGTTGGCTATCCTCATCGCCAAAAAAGCCAATAACGACCTGATATTCGTTTAAATATTTCATTTCACGCTCAATGTGCAGAAGTGAATCATCAACTTCTTGAAATGCATCTTTCATTAGTGTTGCACCACCATATACCGACTAATACCGCCATTGCCGTAGAGGTTATACAGCCACAAATAGAGCTGTCCCCACGGTGATCGTTGGTACAAATCAAGCTTGCTAACGTCGGCATATGTACGTTTCAAAACAGAGACCTGTTCGGAAGTAACATTATTGCCGTCATTGCCTAGTGCCTTGTTAATCGTAATCAGGTGCAGAGTTAAATACTCCGTAGCCATATCACGTGGCTTAACCGGCTCTCCCTCTGGATTTGTTGCATCCACCGGAAAACCATCAGCCGTAGCAATTTCACGTGTATTGGTTAATAACCCCTTTAACACATCATCCGATATGCTAGAAGTCAAGTCTGGACTAAGCTGTTTAACAGCCTTCAATAAGTCGTCCATGGTATTTCACCTAAGCGGCTTTCTTAGGGTTGTTAATGCCCTTGAGTTGTACGAATGCGTGTGGGTAGTACATTACTAAGCCACCCATGCGTTCAACGTAAGGAATAGTAGTAGAACCGTTGTGGGTTTCTTGTTGCAATTGAGTTACCGGTTGTGCAATCGGAATCTTAACAATGTCTGAACTATTCAAGAAAATATAACCCATGTCTTGCTTGTTGCCCTTTGCGCCAAAGTTTTGGTGTTCGAATTCAGGAACTACTTTGATTTGTGAGAACCAAGGTCTAATCATTTCAAGCACAGTCATTTGTGGATTGTACTGGTTGAAAGGCATGTCCAAAGCGTCAATAGAGGCTTGTGGCAAGGCTAAAATAGGTTTAGCAGTTGAGTAACCAGCCAAGTGAGTAATCTTTGAAACTGCTGCTTTAAACCAATTACGGATTTGTAAGTTATTGTCTGTATCTTCTGCAAGATCATCAAATGCAACTGGCGCGGTAGCAGTTTGAACACCCAACTTGTCAGCATTATCAGTTAATCCGTAGATATTTAATGCTGGATTTGAGTTGTGGTTACCGTTGAAAATCAACTTGTTTTCTGCTTCTGCTAAGGCTCTACGAGCTCTTTCAGCCATAGGCGTAAGAATATCAACACCAGCTTGACGAGCTTCACCGAGTTGTTGACGGGTGTAACGAACTGCGATGGCTAAATCAGTCAAGTTAGCACTGTATTCAGTCATCTTTTCGTCTACTACTGGGATGTCAGTAGCACCTTCAACGTAGGTTGAGGCTTGTCCGCTGGTAGTCATAACCTTGTATCTAATTGATGGTGTCCATGCTGGTACCGGGAAGGTCTTAAACATAGACAAAGCAGTTAATTCTTGTTTTTTTGGTGTTTTGATGACGTTATCAACCCAAACGAGTTGCTCACGTGTGATAACACCGTTATTCGCTGTTGCTGGCATTATTATTTATTACCTCCATTCTTGTTAGTGGTGTCAGCACTTGCACCAGTGCCCGTATTGCCTGGCTTAGGTGCTGGGGATGCTGGTTGTGATGCGAGAGCTGGGGTGTCAACGTCATTGCCTACTGGGAATGCGCTGTTTTTACCCTTGCCGGTCACTACGTCGTCAGCATTTTGGATAGTTAAGTTCACGATTGCGGTCTTGCCTTTATCGCCGGAACTTAAAAAGACACCGACGATCTTGTCGCCAGTGCCTGCTGTCTTGAAGTTTCCGTTTGCGTCAACTGCTGCGTTTTCTCGGCTGTTAACGTCTTCTGAAATTGGAACGGCTACGTTACCATCTCGTAAAATGCTGATGTACTCGCCGCTGTAATAGTGATCACTCGCCATACTGTTTGGATCTGGATATAAGTGATCGCCGTTAATATGTTGACGTCTTAGTGCAACACCATAGATGTGGCTGCTATTTGCACGCACCACAAGTCCGTCCTTGATAACTACGCCTTGACCGTAATCAATGTCTCCGCCGGCTTGTTCGGTGAAAATCTTGTTAGTTAAGACGTCATTAGTTGCTAATTGACCCGCGCCTAGCGTTGGGTCGCCGTAAAGTGTTCCGTCTGGAATTGCCATTTAATCGCCTCCTATGCCAAGTGGTAGCGGTCAACCGGTTGGTCTGCGCTATCGCCCTTTGTTTCCTTGTATTCATTGCCTGTATAGCCAACCGCTGACGCTTGACTGCGGTTCTTGATTGAATCAAAGTAAGCATCGATATAGTCATCTGACTTGTCGCTTAAATCGACAGAATCAGCCTTTTGGATGGCTTCAAGCTTCATGTCCTTTGCGGATTTGCCTTTAAAATCAAAAGAATCACCGACAAATGGCTTAACTTCGTCAATTAAGTCCATTCGGTCAGCGATTGCTTTATCCAATGCATCCCCTGCAAATTTCTTTTTGGTTTCAGCTAATTCTTTTTCTAATGAATCAGCCTTGGCTTGTGCTTCGTCAGCAGATTTCTTGCTTGCATCAGCACCGCCCTTTAATTTGTCTCGTTCTGCAGTTAATGCTTTGATTTGCGCATTTAAATCCGCAATTTTCTTACTATTTGCTGAATTGTCAGCATCTAACTTCAAAATTCTGTCAGCATCAGATTTTGCAACTGTTACGTCTGCGCCGTCTAATCGAATAGTCGTGGTTTCCATTGAGTCGCCTTTCTCTTCACTATCTATAACCATTTCTGCACTGTCACCGGTCAAACGCACCGAATGTCCGGCACGTCCTCGCTTAACGACAGCCACATGATTAATTTGAATATTCTTCTGCGCCGAATCGTATTTCATTCCCTTGTAAGTACCTTTTACAGGTACCACATCGGTTTGAAATCCAATTGAGAGCTCTTGCTTGCCCTTTTGAATTTCATTGATTAACGCACTGTCCGTGATAGTCATGTCAACTTTTAACTTGTCACCATCAACATGCGCGTTATTGGCTGTAATACCTTTCATATATCGGCTCGTATTGTTGATGTTCACAGATTCACTTGGATGATCGTCTGTAATTGGCTTTGAATTGGCACTCTCAACAGCCGAATCAGTCAATAAATCGTCTGGAAGTTTGGCTTCCATCGTGATGTCCCCGTTTGATTTCTGATAGGGGAACACACCAACACGAGCGATAGGAACATTGGATACATGCAAGAATCCTGTTTGAGAATCAACAGAAAACTTGTTGACCGTCGCAGTGTCGTACCGCGTCAGCATGGTTATTCACCTGCTGGCACGTATACCGGTTCTTTAGGGATGTATAAGGTTTGTCCTTTGCGGATGCGCAATGTCGCCTTGTTGATGTGGTTGAAATAGCGCAATTGTTGCAATGCAACGTTGTATTTTTGCGCCACATCAAATAGCTTTTCGCCTTCTTGTACGACATGTTGTTGACAGCCCGTATAATCAAACTTGCCTTCTGGGTCTTTAACTTCTGCCATTGGCTTCACCTCCTTTTTTGTTGGTTGCGGTGTGGTTACCATTGTGGGTTGAGTTGGTGGATTAACTTCAATTGGCTTTTTTGGAGCAGATAACACATCAACTGCCATCTTAGTTTCTTCGTTTGTCATGCTTTTTCCTCCTAAAATTTCACAAAGTAAGAATGCTATATTGCCGGGCTTGAATTAACTTGGCTCACCGGCTGGATACTTACTTTTTTCACAATCTTTCGTAAATTTGGGCATAAAAAAAGCGCTCCCTCGCATTGAGGAAGCGTTCTTAATTTATTAATCTACAGGGTCCTGGTAACAACGGCATCGAATGGGTTGACCTGGAAGCTGTCCGTTGTCACCGCCGTTCGGATCATCATATTTGAATTCTTTGCCGTCCAATTCTCTATGCTTTGGACGTACTCGCTTGTCTTCCATTGACCGCCATATATAACGGGTTGAGCCGGTTGCTTGATTACGATATGCGTCTATCTGCGACAGTATTTTGCCGGTTTGATCGGTAGCAATTAAATCCGCGTGTTTGAGCGTCATGTTAGCCCGTGCACTGATTGAGTGGGCTAAATCACTAACGCCGCCACCGCTTGAAATAATGCGATAAATGTCGGATTTCGTTTGATCTATATATCGTTGCCTTAACGTCTTGATCAAATTAGTGTTTTCTATGATTTTTCCCATAGTGTACTCACGAAGCTTAGCATTATCACGGAGCGGATTAATCGCAAGGATACCGGCTTTCATCTGCACGACGCCCTTACGCTTTGCTACTTTGTTATAGCTGAACTGATTGACCGCATAAACGAACCTCGTTGTAATGTCATTTAAAGACGTTTCAGGCTGTTTTTGCTCAACCTCGGTAGATACAGGTTGAGTGACATTTGAACGGCGTGAAGCCAGTCAGGATTGCCAGAATTGTCAGCATCCGTTAACATCTTAGTTCCGCCTGATAAATACCGTTTAATTGACTTATCCACATTGCTTTCCACAATCTTTCGCCACGATCTAACCATTTCAGCTATGTCACGGTAGTAACTGCGCTCAATCTTCAATGGATAACCGTTTCTGCGTCTTGTCATTCAAGTCCAGCCCTCTCAATGTCTCGCTTGTACTGTTCAATCTCTTCCTTGGTGTATCGATCTTCCGGATTATCGGCACTATCAGTAACAGGATTGCTATTGTTTTGCATCCCTTGAATAGCGTTATTGCCTTGCTGATCAAACATACTGCGCACTTCGTCAGGTGCATAAATACCATTAGTAACCAATGTACCTGCTGCGTTGGCATGATTAACGAGCACCTCGGATTGCGTCTTGTCGTCTGGCGTCCATAGTGGATTGAATTCGATGTGCCATTCAAGACTGTCAGGGTCAAGATAACCGCCACCGAAACTCTGCGAATACATCAGCAATCTAACAATATTCATGATTTCAGGCTTTAATACTTGTTCCTGAAATGCTTTGACACTGTCGTAGTAGTTTTGAACGTCTTGACTAGCACCAGCCAACGTGCCGGCTTGCTCACCTGTTAGCACTGATTTAGGGATGTTACATGCGGTTGATAGATCTTGCCACAAGTAATCTAACAGCACATTCATCCCTGCTACTGGTGTTCCAAGTTTAAGTACTTTGTCATCGTTGCCGGTGAACATCATTGCCTCTGTGTTTGCTACGCGTGATATTTCAGCCTTGTCTTGCTGGAACTTGTCTAGTGGCTCATTCATAAGCCTGTCACTTTGAAATACCTTCAAAGTGAACTCACGTAGCATTTTACCGGCTGATACACTAGCGATAGCCATATTGTTAAGCTGACGCTCACAACGCTTGATAATTGAAGTACCGTTAGTGTCCTCGTCAAACTTGTCTAAGCTGATATGACTGTATCTGGTTGAATCTAAAACAATTGGCTCTAATTTGTTATTATTTGGCACAATATCGCCGTTTTTGTCGTAAGTCACGCCTGTTTGTTTAGGCATGATCTTTAATTTGGATTCTTTGCCGTAGTCGTCAGATGTTGGATCGTCA
This sequence comes from Lactobacillus sp. A27, assembly GCF_016742815.1. Classification (NCBI taxonomy): domain Bacteria; kingdom Bacillati; phylum Bacillota; class Bacilli; order Lactobacillales; family Lactobacillaceae; genus Lactobacillus; species Lactobacillus sp. A27. The sequence continues at coordinate 34,976 of NZ_JAEHNT010000015.1, read as the reverse complement.
TTAGTTCGGTAACTCTCAACGTTTTTTTGACCAAACGCATGCAATGCTACCAAGTTATCGATGTTATCAATCTTTAAAGGATCAAATGTGCTAGTGGGATGCAATTCACGCACGATATAAGCAATATAGCCATCACCATGCCGACGCTGGAAGTTTGTTTGCTGAGCTAAAACGTTTTGTATTTTTAATTCATTTAATCGATTTTGATAAACGTCTTGTAAATCAGGTTCGCCCGGCATAACTAAGCGGAATCCATTTCTTGTTGCGTCTTCTGCAAACTTAGCAACAATCTTATGTGCGATAGGATCATATTTATACCGATCATCCCAGCCTTGATAATCAGCAGGATCACCAGTCGTCTTCCATGCTAGGTCTTCATAACCAACACTAGGATTAAGGTCTAGCATGTCCGTTCTGACCGCTGGCGTAGATTTATAATGTTTAATTTTCTTCTTAGCCATGTAATCCTCCTAGTATCTAATAATCGGACCGTTAAACTTCGTATTAAGCCGTCTCAATGCATAAACCATGCTATCGACGTTATCATCGTGTGGCATGTTTGGGAAGCCTAGAATTTCTGTTATCCAGTCTTTAACTTCGGGGCGCCACTTTGGATGCGGAATAAATACTTGACCTGCTTCCCACATTGGAGAAACAGAAGCGGCACGTGCTTCCTTGCTATCTGCACCAGGTGAGACCGGCATAATGCCTGGAATCTCACGTTTTAAAGTGTCAATGATAGCCGGACCGTTTGCCTTGTCTTCCACCATTTTGACGGTTGCCTCTGGGTACATGCGTGACATGGCTCTAATAGCGTCTAGTGTCTCCGTAAAGCTTAACCGCTTATGACACCAGTTAGGACGCAAGTAGTAATTAGCACCACGACGTGACCACACTTGACCGGCTACGAAGTCATCATTAGCTTTACTCTTAAAGGTTGCATCCCATGCCTGGACGGTTTGATCTAAGTGCCGCGGAATAACAACGCAATCTTTATCAATTAAACCAAGTCTCGCCATGGTTTCGCGACTGTCAACGTAGTAATGTACCCACTCATCTTTGAAAATGTTACCGCCCTCGATAATTGGGCTTTGTTGATATAGTGCCGTAAACTTGACGGTACCCATGTCGTGCTTGTGCGTTTCTAGCTCTTTTAAGCTGTGCAGTTCCGGACATAGTGCCTCGCCATTGTGACGACCAATTGCGTCTGTCTCGCCTGCCGGAATGCCTTCTGCAATAGCTGGCAATTTGATTTCTTCCCACGGTAAGGATGATTCAGCAAGCAAGCGCCCTGCTAAGTCGTCTGTTTGCCATCTAGTCATGATTACGATAACCGAACCACCTTTTTGCAGACGTGGGTAAAACGTCAAGTTCCATTCGTCCCATATCTTGTTCTTGACGGTCATAGAATGTGCTTCTTCTGCGTTTTTAACGGGGTCGTCGATAACTAGCAAGTCGGCACTCATACCAGTAGCACCACCCAAAACAGACGTAGCATAAAAGCCACCACGGTGGTCCTTAATGTCGAATGTCTGGCTTGTGTTCTTGCCTGTCTTTAATTGAAACAAGCGACTTGACCATAAATTAAAAGCACGCCTATTGCTTGCCGCAAACTGACTATATAAGTCTTGTGAGTATGCAACAATCATGGCGTGCTTGTCTGGATGTTTCATAAGGTAATAAGAGGGAAAAGTCTTAGTAATTGTAAGACTCTTCCCGTGCTGTGGGAGGCATAGAAATTATGTAAAAATGCTGTTCTCCGTCCGCTATTTTCTGCAATTTTTGGGTAATTAACTTAGTATGCGGATACAGTTTCATGCTTGGATTAGCAAGCAAAAAATATTCAGCATAACTGCGCTTAGCTCGCGAATACTTAGCTGTATTTAATATTAATTGTTTAATATCTGTATCAATCATTGCTCTCACTTCCTTCAATACTATCAATAATCTTCTGCAAGCTCTCATCGCTTTGTTTATCCATAAACCGCATAAGCTTGCCTGTTTTGTCTTCACTTTCATTTGTTTTGGATTCTGCAAGTGTGGCTTCTGCATTAAGTTTGCGTAACTGTGCTTCCATAAGTGGATCATTCGTTGGATAGCGTTTAAGCAATTCTTTTGCTGCACTCATTCTGTCCTTCATTTCAGGTGGTGCTTCAATAGCCCCTTTATTTGTTATTACAAGGCTTTTTTCTTCACCCCTCATAACTCTACCTAGAAACTCTAAAATCTCTTTCTGCTTGGGTATTTTTGCATCCTCAAGTTCTTTCATGCGTTTGTCTATGTAATCTTGAACGGGGGGTTTTCGGAGGGTACGTTTAGCCTCTGTATTTACAGACTTGCCAGACATTCTTTTAGTCGAATATGCTGATTTATACGCTTCGGTGGCGTTGCCGGTCTCAATGTACTTGTCGGCAAACGCCTTTTGTTTTTCTGTCAGTTGTTTGCCCTTCAACCGGCTTCACCTCCTAATTTTGGGTACAAAAAAAGACGCTACCATTTCGGTAACGTCTAATTTATTATTTCAATCTAAAAGAACCTTCAATACGATTGCCATACTTTGTAATCATTTTCTTTTCCTCACTGGTAAGGCTTCCCCCTACTGTATCCTTGCTCCATTTAGTATGACCTTCGATCTTTTTCCTACGTCCGTGGGAATCCCTGACTATTGAGTAATGCGTAGGGACATGCTCACCTTTGAAAGTATGCACACTAACACCATAGCCAAAATGGGTTTTTACACCAACTGGAACGTTTTCTGGATACCCTTTGCCTAAAACCCTAATAGTTTTTCCGTCTTTTCCTGGAACTATAAATTTATCAGCAACACCGTATTTCTTATTACCAGGTATTCTAGTAACTTTCAAACCTGTAGTATCATACTCATGCTTGTTGTGATAAGCACTATTTTCATCGGCTTTCCTTTCATACGGCGCGAGTATACTTTCTATTTTTCTGTTTTGTTCAGATTCAATGTTTCCACGTTTTGAATAAAATTCTTGATGTTTATCATATTCTTCTTGTGTCAAGCCTGTATCATAAGTAAAATAGCCGTCTTTAGGAAGAGCCGCACCTCCAGAATGCTTAAAACTACTTGATCGTCCGCCCATAATAAACTCCTATCTATTCAAGATGCTTCAATCTATCAATAATTTGAAATTTTGCAAGACCTTGTTTTCTTAATTTTTCAGCTTCTCGACCATACTCGGTATGCTTTCTAATCCAGGTCTTGCCCTGGAGCATGTTTTTCCATTCCGGATGTTGAGACTTCAATTGATAATATCGTCTACCAATCGGATCTTGCATTTGTTCTTTTTTAAAATGCTCGTGCATTTGTTTCGGTGTCATTGGATGCTTACCAAACTCTTTAATAGGATTATACCCATATGAACTTACAAATCGTTCTTCAAATTCTCGATCTTTTCTAGCCTTCCAGCGGTCATAGGTTGCAGTATGTGCATTATAGTATGTCATATTGTCCAAACCTGCTCCATTTGTAGCTTTTTCAGCATTTTCTTTTTTATTAAGACCGCCACCAGATTTCTTAGCTCTGAAACTGCTTGATCTACCACCCATAACACGCCTCTTACTTCAATTCCTTTTTATGACTAATCCACCAACTAGCATCTTGATGGCTCATTAACTTCTTGCCCTCAGATCTATAAAACGCATTTATAGCCTTCTGGGTTTGTTTTCGTACACGTTGAGCTGTTGTCTTAGCCTGTTCCAACGTAATTTTGCCAGAACGCACATTTTCAACTAACTCATGCCGGCGATCATCCGTATCGCCGTGGTTTTGCCTTATTCTCGTTAAATCCTTAGCAACTGAATTATTCGTTTCATAATACCAAGGTGCAATGCCATTCTTCATAGCCTGTTCAGAAGTTTCACCGCGGTTAACTCTGATACCCTTGTAAATAGTATATTCATCAAGATTTTTCAAAGCGTCGGCATAAGGCTTTCTGATTTTCTCCGCCTGTGCTATCTGATCTTTAGAGCCGTGCAGGGTTGGCACAGAAGGCATTGCCCCTCCCGAATTCTTCCGACTCCTAAATGAACTACTGCGACCACCCATCTATGATTGCCTCCCTAATCTGTGAACCGTACGACTTAACATGAATGATGTTGCCTTTGCATTCATTCGGAATTTTGCCGTAAAAAATAATCGTTGAGGGGTTCAATGCCTGAATCATCGCATTATATCCTTCAACGAATTTGTCTAATACTCTATTGCAACCAACGCTGGAGACAGCTACGACGCTCTCACGTGGTTCTCCATCAAAGCACCAGTCAAAACTATCCGGCGTTGACCAGCTGATTGTAGGAATCACATGCACGCCCTTTTCTTGTAAATACGCGCCTATCCAGTGTTTTCTAAAATGGTTATAAATCTGTAGTGCTTTAGGAAAATCAGTGTACATGCTGAAATCTGGACTCATAACGTAATCAAATTGCCGGAACAGATCAACATACGCATCAATGTTTTTCCATTCTCGGACGAATTGGTAATCATCGATGAAATGATGAATGCCAACGCCCTTTCTTTTCTGTGTAGTCTTGCTTTTATTGAACGGTATCCACTTTACAGAATGAAAATCATATTCCGGTCTGATAATTGGAATATCGTAATCGCCGGCAACATCATAGTCAGTAAATAACCGCTTCTGCTGATTTTCCCAGTCACGGGTATATCTGTAATTACTCGTCATAGTCTTGCTACTGATAAATTATTTCCGTCAAGTGTGCTGTTACCCGGTTTCCTTCCACTTTGACGACTTCTCCCTTTTCAATAGATCCATCTACATGGTCTAATTCAATCGGATAATGGGGTCTAGCTTCTATTGTCAAGCCCTTCTTGAATTCAAATGATATATATATGTATTTATAGGTATATGTATATCTGAACCAACACACTGATCCAACGGTATTGTAAGTTCTGCTGTATCACTATCGTACGGTGCCAGCATCCACTTGCCATGACCTTCTTTGATGTATTTCATAATTGTCTCCTACTTGTAAGGAATACCAACGGCATCATTAATCGTTTTAAAGTAGGTATTGCCACTTTTATCTGTAATTGCTACAGTCCAAACGACGTTTAACTTAGCACCATAAGCATTTTCTCTTAAATCATGCTCAGTGATACGTTGATTATCAGTTTTTCCATAGCCGTAGATTACATAAAAACTAGTTTCATTTTCATTAATCGATTCAACCTGAAATGGCAACGTGTAGCCATCATTTTTAGAGATCGATACCATGCCGTGCGGTAATTGAGAGTAACTCAAATTTACTGAATCTTGTCGTACGGCGTTGTATTGTGTCTTACTTGATGTAATTGACACATCAGAATACACATTGTTAATACCCAGCTTCAAATTAGGATTATCTGATACTGGTTTAAGAGATAAGATTACCTTTTCAGTATTGGTAAACCGCCAGTTATGTACATAACGCTTTTCGATGCCATATTTAGCTATGAAACTAATCTTCTCACCATTGAAAGTTACTGAATGATTGATTTTCGTGTAGCTCATAACAGGATCTTTTACATGCTTCACGTTTTTACCCATCGTGGCATCGGTTTGACCCTTTAAAGTTTCACCAGAATCCTCACTACAGCCTGCTAATGCAAAACAAGCAGATAATAACAATGCTGACGCAATTAATTTATTCTTCATAGCAGTATTTTCTCCCATTTATCGATAAATCGCTGTGGTGTCATATGAGTTTCAGCAATGAACCATTTTTCAAGGTCAGGGCAATCATGCGTTAAGCAGTAATGTGCTCTTAGTATCTGACGCTCCAATAATGAGCCCGTGAACGGATTCTCAGCATCTCGGTATGATCTATGCTTACGTTTACAAGCCTGCCCTATAAATTTGTTTTCTTGCGTCATGGGGTGTTTTAATCCTTCCAACAGTTGTCATACTCCTCAATGTATTCCTTAGGCATCATGCCGGCTTCTTGCTTAAAAGCAATGAATCTCTTGATATTTTCAGTTTTGTCAGCATTTAATTTATCGAGCTTTTTAGCTTCTTCTAACAGTGCATGGTGTTTTCTAAGCTTGTAATACCGCTCTGGAGTCATTAATCGTCCTCCACGCTTAAATCAGCAATTCTTAAATTCAAAATGTTTAAAACTACCATCATTGCATTTCGTTGGGTTTTTAGCAGCTTAACTTGATAATCAGATATTCCAATAGGATTAATAACTTTAGTGTCAATTTTTAAGATGTTATCTTGAATGCTGTGCTTCTGATCGATTAATTTGTTGATTAGCGTAGAGTTCCTTGCCATTCTTGTATCCTCCTTGGTGAATGTTTTCTCGTACTGCTTAATATTAGGCACCTGTGCAATTGGTGCTCTCATAGGTTCATTTGGTTCATCTTCGAGTTTGGCTTCTGTTTCCTTAATATCTTCAATCGGTGGCTTGTACTTTGACTTGTGCCACTCGAATTTTTCAGCATTGTCTCGTGTAGCCTTGTCCTTGTTTTCTTTGCTGATCCATTCCGCCAGCGTCTCGGTAGGCTCGTCTAGCTTTTTGTGATACATAAAAACTCCCTGGAAACACAAAAAAGGCATCACTCTTACGAGTAATGCCTTTAATGATTATTTAGTTTTAATAAGGCGGTAGCTGGATTTGAACCAGCGATTATAGGGTTGCAACCTATTGCGTTTCCTCTTCGCTATACCGCCTGAGGTAAAAGAAATAAGTAGATAAATCTTGGAATACTTAAATATACATATCCGGGGCGTTAACCCCAAAGGTAGGAGAGAGATTCGAACTCTCGCGTCGCTCATCACGACCTATCTCGTTAGCAACGAGACCTCTTCAACCACTTGAGTATCCTACCAAGGCCTCTAACTATTGGCGTAGTTAAAAGCAATAAGTAAAAGTCTTACCACAAATTTTTACAGATCAATTATAAGTCATTTGGGTTTTAACCCAACAGGGTACATGGGAATTGAACCCATAAGAACAGTTCACCGCGTAAATGCATGTCCATTCTACTGTTCAACGGATGCATTACCGTCTCAGCTCGTCCATCTGCTGACGATACCCTTGCTTAGCGTCACATGGCTTGCTACGCCATGTCTATCTGTATTGCTACCACATGCGTAGTCGCGAGGTATACAGAAAACCCCGAATGGTGGTTGAAAGATTCGAACTTTCGAAGCCCGAAGGCGGCAGTTTTACGGACTGCTTGCTTTAACCACTTGCATAAGCCACCAGGAATGCACGCCTTGAACGTGACTAACTTAACTATTGATATAAGACTAGTTATTGCCTCATATCATCGCTTTATTTATTACAGCCGCTAGCTACGAACCGGCTACAGGCTCACTAGGACTTGAACCCAGATACTTAGATTTGGAATCTAAGCGTCTACCAATTGACTTATGAACCTACGATGACGTCGCACAGCTTGTCACACTGTACCAAGTCCATATTTCCTTCCCTCGGCATTAATCCAATGGACCAGGACAGCCGGCGTGCTTTATACTCCAACCGGTAGAGTTATTGCCTCTGTACAACAGGCAATATGGGTCCTGATGGATTCGAACCATCATCTCACGCCTTAAAAGGGCGTTGCCTTAACCAATTAGGCCAAGGACCCAAAATTCAGGTGGCTCTTAACCACTGAAACTTGTTAGATCGTCAATTATTCAGTCACGGATGTAGGCAAGTCGCAATACAGAGAGCGACTCTGTATCTCTTACCTACTTTGACACCGGCGAGGACTTATCCTCCAGCTTTCACCTAACATGCGATTGAATAACTTTCCAAACAGTTACATGTAATTATATTTCTCACAATTTAGGCTACTCGTACGGTACGTATCAGTTATAGCCGTATTTCTACGGGATCAACGTGAACCAAAGCTTTAGCGCATTTACCCCTTTGGGTCGTCCGGAATGCCTTCTGGGCTTTGCTGAGGCTGTTTCACTCCCACCAGTGCGAGCTTCGCAATTCTAGCTTCGCTGACATTGTACCTGCCTTATTGATAATCTAATGTTTTCTCAATCAACCGCGCCACCTTTTTCCTTTTCGGTAAAGGTCCACCAAAGATACTGCCCTTTGGTGCGTCTGAACCTCTGCCGGTATCCCGACAAAACGTCGCTGACAAATTAAGGTTGATCGGCGTGAAGCCTGTCACGGCCTTATACACACGCTTCTGATAGGAATAGCTGGGCTCGAACCAACAATACACAGGATCAAAACCTGATGCCTTACCAATTTGGCTATATTCCTTGATTTAATTGCTACAATGTTGCATTAGTTTCAAGTGAAGGGACATTCGCCCCTTTTCTATAAGATATTTAGTTGTGTAGCAATTAAAACGGTCCATGCCGGAATTGAACCGACGTTTCCGCATAGACAGTGCGGCGCCCTAACCTCTGGACTAATGAACCAAAACTTGCAGACAGATTCGTAAGAGATGGGATAATTCATATGGATGTCTGCAAGTATTAGCAGTGAGGGAATTGAACCCACGCACGTGACCGATTTGGTCTATAAGGCATAATATATTGTGTTCGTGAAAAGTATTTTCTTTATAACGTGCCTCAACACTACTGCTATCAATTGAATTCGAATAACCGAAATATTCGTTGTGCGGCTTTCCACACCGCAATTGATGCTGTGAGAATCGAACTCACATGCTGTCTAGATCAGTCATTTGGAAACAATGACCAGCAACGCCAGCGCATCAAAAGGATCCTTTAACACGTGATCCTAAGAGCTAGCGAGGAGTCGAACCTCGTCTGTGAGTAAGGCACTTCTCAGGACCCGGATCTAGCTCATGAAACTGCCCACAGTCCCTGGGGCAGAACTTCAAAATTTTGTTAAAGAACAGTATGCTTGCTCGCCGTTAACTCTTAAACCGGGTCGTCGCAAGCTATAACGATGTCGGGAATCGAACCCGGCTATAAGGCGCCAGCTATCGTTACTGTTGAAAAAGAAGTTTTTCCAATAATGAATTTCAAAACTTAAAAATGTACTAACTGCGTTCACTCCATCAGCTATGTCGATCGATCTATCTCAATCTTTCGACAGTACTATAATACAGCCACTTAACCCCTGCCGATGTCCGTTACATCCCCTTGTAATGTGCTCTCGGTATCCTTTTTCGGTTTTCTCAGAACATGGAGGTCTTCCAGGTACTCAATACCGTAATAAAGCTTCCACTTATCGAACCTGTCAGCAAACTCACACAATGCGCGGCGCTTTAATACATCGTAGCGGCTAGGGGAGTAGCCTAGCATTGCCTGAATATTAATGTCTGGTTTGTAATGCAAGTAGTTTTCAGACAAGATGGTTTGATATGGTGTTCTTTCCCCGTCTCTACAATTTTTGATAGTCCTGTAAATTGCCTTGCAGGCTTTCTCGGCTTCTATGATGCGATTAAAACTCTGTTCAGTATGATTTATCCCGCCGTGCGCTGAAACGCCTGATGCGTCCATTTTCGGGCTTGATAGGTGCGTATCATCGATAACAGATAGATCAGAAGCATTCAAGCCGGCAAAACTCAAATAATGCTCAAAGTTATAATCCAAGAAACGTCTCACCCGGTTTGCTGTCGCTTTTTGATCTATGTCAAGATCACTGTCTAGCAATAATTGCTCTGCTCTGTCTGTCATCTAACCACTCCTACTTTTTAAAAATCAAATTCTGAATTTGTTAGTCGCTCGATCATTTGATCTGCTAGTTTCTTCTTGCACCGTGTCTTCCAATTTTCCATGTTTATGCCTCACACAAAATCAAAAACCACTTAATAAAAAACAAAATTCCTACTCCTAATGCTGCCGCAATTAACATCCATATAGCAGCAGTGAAGAAAAAATCTACAGCCTTTTCTAATTTATCAATCATGTGTAGCCCACTTTCTTCTGGCAATGAGGTGGCGCATAGCAGCATCAAATTGCTTATTTTTCTTGGCATTTTTGCCAAAACAGGAAAGTTTTGTATTGCCTAACAGTTCCATAGAGCTATCAACATCTTTCTTCGTGCACCATACTTGGTGTTCCAAGGATTCATTAAACATACGCTGTTTAACTAGATTTTCACGCTGTTTGATCCGGCTTTCTTGCTCCAAATTTTCCAATACAGCTAATCGACCTCGCAGAACAATCAAGTTAGCATTTAAATCTGCGAGCTCCTCATATACCCTTTTATAGCTTACATAGGACGCCCAACTCCAAGCTAACAAAGCAGTACTAATGCAAATAATCGCAATTGAAGTCCCCATTAGTCACGCTCCTTTGGCATATTGCCAAATACGATGTGAACCTGGTCTGGTGAAATCTTAACTAATCGGCTTGTGTCATGCGTACCAAATGTATCTTTTATAGAAGTGCAGAGCACACCTACGGTACCGTTATCTGGACGCGATATAGCGTAATAACCGGCATTTTTAACAATTTGATAGTACTTACGAGTTATTTCATCATAAAACCAGTCACCCGCTTCAAGTTCTTCTGGTTCTGTGTAGTGTTTGTGCAAATTATCAATAATTTTTGTCATGTTTATTCCTCCAATAGTTGCCAGGTGCCCAGCCCTAGATACTTAATCTTTTGATCGCCACGCACCTGTGTAGTTTTACCGTTATCCAGCTTCACGCTGGCACCGTGTCTACCGTCCTCTAATTGCTCCACACCTAAATAATTCTTCATAAAGTGCCAATTAAACACCATTTCTAGCTCCATCGGTGTAGTGACAGCAAATAATTTCATATCGAATCGGTGTAATAAATAGCTATTCATCATCGTCACCTAGATTTTTAATTATCAATACGGCGTCTACTCTATCAACGTGATCCCAGCGCTTAGCCATATCTATTCTCAGTTCTTCAATTGAGTCATACCATTCACCTTGGATACCAGTATCTAGCACGCCCATACCATCTGCGGTTATATTGCCCGCTAACAAGTTGCTACGATCTAACATAGTAATTGCATATTTGTCATCTAATGCTTTGCTAACCAGACCATAACGTATTACAGGAGAACCAATATTCCAAAAGCGAATCACATCTCCACAATCATATTTTTTGCTATTCTTAATTTCTCTATCAATAATTTCCATGTTCTTGCCCTATTCAAAACTTACATATGTGAGGTTATAGTTATCAAAAGCTGTTTTAATCTCACTCATGAGCATCTTGCCTTCTTCACTATCCATGCCGTACTTTTCTAACATGTCTGTAATTTCAGCTCCAATCTGATGCGCTTGCACCATTCCTCGATAAATTGACATCTATGCTTCATCCTCCTTAGGTTGTCCTACCGTGCCATAATACGGAACATGTTCAACCGTCTTATACCATTTTGTTAGTACATCAACTATTTTTAGAATGCTAGGATCAGCTACCCCAGATTCCTCAAATTGTGCATCAGAAAACAAATCCCCGTCTCTCAAATCAACAGCACAGTAAAAATCTTTTTTCGTCATGCGTGGTCCATATGCACACCACTCATTGCTATAACCAGTATGATGGTAAGCAAGCATGTAGTAATGATGTTCGCCATGATAATTAGTGCACCGAAGTACATCTCCTCGCTTAACAGACATAACTTTCTCTTTATATTCTTTATCAATCGTTTTCATCTTCATGCTCCTTATTTATTTCTTTTAAAAATTCTTTTTTCGCTTCATTTGTCAAAAATTTAAGCGTTAGCATAGTAGCATTTAAGCTTAAATAAAGCTTTCTGGTATTAACTTTATGTCCTTTGTTCCAATGTTGTTGTTGTCTTTTAACATCACTTAATTCAGATTCAACAGTTTTAATTCCTTCATTAAATAATTCTTTATCAATCATTTTCATGCTCCTTCTAACAATTTTTTCATTTCTTTAGACAAGCTAGAGATCATGCCCTTGGCTAGAGTTGTCCAATCATTTTGAGCTAAGGAATAATTTATTTTGCAGTGCTTAATAACTTGAAATTTATTTTTACCATTCCACGCTATAATGCCAACTGTTGGGTGTTTCTCTATCCATGGGTCATTGCACTTTTTTATTTCTTTTGCCATTTTCAATGGGCAAACTAAATAATTCTTATTTCCTACAAACGTTTGAGCAGCCTTAGAATGTAAATCTCTCATTGAAACTTTAAGCTCTAAGCATGTATACATGCCGTCTTTTTCAATTACCGCATCAATATATTCTGCCTGCCCTACCGGTCTATATATACCGGCACCTATTGACTCTGTATGCCAGTATTCAACTTCGAGTGCGGGGTGCTTAGATTTACCTAAAGCATCAATTATTAAAGCCTTCTCCATTCTCTTAGTGAGCTGTGTTTTCATCTTCATGCTCCTCATACATTATCAAGGCACTTTTCATACCATCTTCGTAATCTTCACTGATTGAAAAGTTCTCTTGAAATTTAATGTCAATGATTTTCTTGTCTTTGATAAAGTCATTGATTTCTTTTTCAAATTCATCATGTGCATATGGTTCAGCAATATATTTAACTTTCATATTTAACACCTTCATAAATTGTCGCTTTAATTATCATTTTCATGCTCCGTTCTTAAATCTTCTTTGCTGATACCTTGGGCTTTCATAATCCTTTCAATGCAATCAATCGCATCTTGCTTAGATTCAAATTTAAGATCATTAGGTATGTTGATATTTATGAAGCCTTGTAAATAAGGTACTGAGACATGAAAGAAACTTGCTAGTTTTTGCCATGTTTCAAGTTTTGGCTCCGTTTTTCCATTTTCATAATTGCTATATGTACCACGCTTGATGCCTGTCTTTTCTTCCATATCATCAAGAGTGTAATTATGCTTTGTCCTTAATTCTTTAATTCTGTTTTTCATTTCACTTACCTCTAATCTGGGTCAAATGTCTGCAAAACATCGCCTTTAAAGTAAGGATTCATGCAATACGGGCAACATTCAATATCTTCACGTATTGCATTAGGCTCTGGAATAAAGTAACCGCCACATCTTGTACATGTATAAACCGTATAGCCCTTTAAATAGGCAACTGGCACATTGAAGTAATCAGCCAATTTTTGCCATGTTTCAAGTTTAGGATTACGTTGTCCAGTTTCATATTGGCTTATAGTCTGTTGAGTAATTTTTACTTCAACTGCTAATTGCTCTTGTTTTAATCCCGCTTTAAGTCTTAATTCCTTAATTCTATTCTTCATTTTCTTCACGCATTCTTAGCTAATGCCTTCCATTTCCGGTGTGCTTCTGCTTGCTTTCGTCTCTTGGCAAGCTCCTTCTGCCGTGCTTCCTTACGCCGTTGCTCTTCGGCTTTGATCTCATCAAATACACCTTGTACTAGGTTGTCATACCAAGCCTTTTGCTCATCAGACCAGGAATCATAGCCCTTAGCCTCTTTCTGTTGTGGTGTAGCCGGATGCTTTTCCAATTCAACAAAGCCAAGATGTACCTGCTGACACTCCTGATCCTGCTTCTTACGCCAGGAACCTGGTCCATGACGTTGATCATACTGCTGTTCTTCTTGTGCTCTTTTGGCTCGGATTTCAGCATACTTTTCCTGCCAATCTATGCCCTTTTCTACGCGTTTTCCGTTATTTGAGTATGAGTTTACCTGTAAGTTAAATGGATCGCCCTCCGGCTTTAATACACGTAATCTCCGTGTCATATAGCTGACAGGTTGCATAGCATTTTTATTAACAGCCTCATAAAAAACACGCCGGATGTCCTTATAGGACACATTAGGGTAAATGGTTCTAAGTTCTTCAATTTCAGCTTCCCCGACATAACAGCCTTGTATTTTCGCTTTAAAAAAGGCAACCATTGACTCTATGCTTGGTTTTTCTGATGCTTGCATAGCGAGCCTCCTAACTAGCATTCATAAGCGACTTAATCAGATATGCCGCCGGATCACGTATGCCGGACGTCATTGCATCAACTACTTGGTGCATTAGATCGGTAGCATTAGCCAGTGACATAGAGTGCAGCTTCTTATTGATCTGGTTATATTGTGGGTTAGTAAGTATCACGTTTGTCCGCTCAATAAACCATTCAATTAACTCACTTATTTTTTGATCTTCTTCTTCCTTGGTTTTTGCTGTTGGCTTAAATGGATCCTCTACTGAGGAGGAACTAGAAGAAGAAGATTTATTTAGTTTTTTGTTAGTTGAGTATTTAGTTATATTAGTATTTTGTAGATGCGGGTTATCCGTTAACGGTTTTTCCGTAGACGGATTTACCGTTAACGGGTTTCCCGTAGACGGGTCGGGTTTGGGTTCCGGTTTAGGCTCCTTTTCAGGTTGCGGTTGCTCATGAACAATTAAATCAGTTTGTGCGAATTTACCGTCTTTGCTACGGTTACGAACCTTAGTCACATAGCCAGCTTTTTGTAATTCAAGCAATTGGTTATGAATAGCATCACGACCGTCTTTGTTACAACGCTTTTCAAGGTCTTTTTCATAAAATTTCCAATCATCAGGAAACGAAAGCATTCTGACTAGAAGCCCTAATGCTTTGTTTGATAAATTAGCATCCTGTAAGGGCTGATTATCAATAACAGTGAAGCGCTGTTTTCTTTTCTCGCGATATATAGCCATTTTTAAGCCCCCATTTTTTCAGTTGTTTCTTCGTTTGGATCTTCTGCCGCTTCTTTAATTTTCTCAACTGCCTTCTTCTTTTCTATCTCATTTTTGATTTGAGCAGCATACTTGCTTTTACAAAATTGAGCGGTAGCTTGGCCTTCTGGCATATTAAGCTTCTTGATCATAGTGTGAAGCCAGCTTTGTGCCATTTCATCGCCTGACATAGCCAAGGTATAGATAGTCGAGAGCTTGAATTCCATTGGTTCAGAATCAGCATCTGGTCTATACATAACCGTGTACTCCTGCAATTGTTTGTCAGTAAGTTGCTTGTAATTTGGCTTAACCTTACTTTGCTGTTTCTTTTGTGTAGGTTTGCTTGTTTGAGATTGCTTTGACGGCTTCTTTGTTGTTTCTTCTTCTGTGCTTGGTAAATCTTCCCCAGCGTACACATCCAGCCCTAATCCAGCCAATGCTAGTGCTTTAACCAAGCAGCGCATCTGGGTTTTATTAATATCTTTAATGTTTGGATTCATAACAGGCTTGTTGAACCTATCCATGACATATAGCTTCTGCGTATACTCGTGCCCCTCAATAATCGCTGTGACTTCTACTTCGCATCCCACTGATGTTTTTCGATAATCTAACGTGCCAGCTTGTTGAAAGCCTGTGGGGGTTTTAACCCAGTTCTCATACTCGCGAATTTTATAATCAGCATCCGGATATATTGCTTTAACTAAGCCCCAAGCTTTTGGCCAGCTAAGGTAGTCTAAATATACAGTCTTTCCGGTCTTTTTACTTGTTCGTGGAATATGTTCAAGGAGCTTTGAGACATCAATTTGAGAAAGTGTCTCATAGATGCTTTTCTTCTTTTTCTCGGTCATTACTGTCACCTCTATAAAATCGTGGTTTTACGATTTTCTTTCAGGTGTGCACCTGGAACCTCTTCACCAGCCTTAAGCGCTTGATAAATAGCCTTCTTATCAGCTTTTTCAACGGGATCTGGCTGGGTTACCTTAATAAATTCCCTAGGAAGCTTTTCCTTGCTATCGATTACAGTGATAGGCGTGTAGTTTCTAGGTTTTAAGACGTGGTTCTTGGTCTTGATCTGCTTATATCCGGTATCATCAATAGCTTGGGTCAAGAATTCCATTAAGTTCTTGCTATGTTTCTTTAATGACTTGCTATATTGTTCCCATTCCTTAGCCTTTTCAGCGGCCCACTCACTGTCTCGATCGTTGTCTTCGATCCAGTTAGCGATATTGTCTAATTTTTCATTACGAGGAATTTCTAAGCTTTCGAGTGTGTCCTTAACTTGGGCTTCGGTAAGCTCTCCCTTGTCTACTTTTTCCTTAAGTTCTAAAATATTTTTGTTATATTCAAATACATTCATATGTTATAATCTCCTTTAGAATCTTTGTTTTGAGCCTTTTACTGTGCTAGCAGTAAAGGGCTTTTTTTGTACTTAAACCTAATAGACGCTTAACATTGGCTGAAAGTTCAGCAAAAGCGCCACTAGTAGCGTGAACAGCATTGCTATTAGCAAGGCAATTTTGTTGGTAGTCTTCAAGCTTATTGGTTTGTCCACTTGATACAGTGCGTTTATAAGTCTGTTCCATGTCTTCATTAGTCCTCCTTATTCATCATTTGGATAAATGCTTTGACAGTCTCACTTTTTTGGTTCAATGCACTTAACAGAAACGCTTGTACTTTCTTTGGATCAAGCCCATCGCTAATCAATGCATTAGATAAATTTTCAAAGCAGATTCCTATTAATCTAGCTAGAATAGCTGGACTACCTGACATGATGGAGCGTGAGTTACCTGTCTTTCTAGTCCCCTTTGGATTGCTCCAACTGATTACGAAGCTATCAACTTCACCGGCTTTTATAGCGTCTAAAAATGGTTCAATATCCTTAATAGTTGTCTTACTCATCTTTACTTACCTCTTACTTTTCTAAATAATTTAATTCCATATGCTGAAACAGTAATCATTAGTACAACTAACAGCGAAACTACCTGGTCTGGATTTTTCTCACCATATAGGCAGACCTGATACAAGATTCCGGCTGGTGTAGCTACGATTAATAAGAATTCCAATGCTTTCATGAAATAGATAACGATGTAACTAAGCACATGGTCCAGCTTGGTTTTGCCGTACTCTCTTTCGAACTCTTCTTCACTCATTTAACTCACCTTCTTTAAATAATCCTTACCGTGTTCTGCATACGCATCTAGGTCTTCACGCAAATAAAATTTAGTTAATCCATCTCCAGGTAAAGTCGGATCTAACTGGCCGGTTTTAACAAGCTTATCGATATAAGAGCCAGACACACCCAGATATTTAGCTGCGTCCTTGCGGTTAAACATTTTTTGCGTTAAGGTGTTGCCACGTTTAGCAAGTTCTTGAATGACCGCTTCGTGGACCCATTTGTTTACCATTTGCTTTAATGCTGAAACGTTGAAGAGTGTCATAGTGAATTCTCCTTCCTATTTCTTCTGCGACTTGATCAGACATTGCAATCAATCTTTGATTGCGGTCAAAGTCACGCTCATGTATGCGAGCACGTAGCAGCTTCGCTCTCAGTTCCCATAGCTCGTGAATTGACATGTCTTTAAGTTTCATAGTTGCTTCTCCTTGTTGCTTTCTGGATCATCCTCAACAGCAATGTAGCCATTTTTGATTGCAAAATCAGTTGGATTGCCTTCTTTATCAATCAGCTTACTTTTAACCATCACTTTGTAGACTTGCCGCTTGGTGGCGCTAGGGTCATATTTTTTAACTACTTGATAGCCTTGCTCCACCAATGGCGAATATTCCGTGCAAAACAGTTTATCTAACAGTTTGTCTAAGATCTTCATGATTAAACCTCCTAATCTCCTAACAGTTCTATCTGTTCTAACGTTGGGTGGATGTCATGCTCTGCTAACTTGTCGTAGATAAACTTGCGACCTTTTTGTGTCCACTTGAGATTGTTATGAATGCCTCTGCCCTTGTAATTCTTGTAAGCATATGGCTCATATTGTGTATAACCTTGACCGGCATATCTTTGGTAGAGCACCCAGTGATCGCCTTGTTTGTAAATGATGTGGTGAGCTTCGAGCCACTTGTTAAGCTTGGATGCTGACCAACCGAAATCTTTTGCAATTTCCGTGGTTGTCATTAATCCAGGATTTCTCATTTGAGAATCGTAGTAATCAACCTTTGGCTTTTGCCTTGCTAATTGATCCGCTTCATCTGCTGCCAGTCGTAAAGCCTCGCCCATTGTTCTTGGAATGGGAAAACTCTTTAATGCTTGCTCAACCGGATTACTGATCTGTTCCTTCATTGAGTTAAATAGGCTCACATATTGGGCTGTAAACTGATTGCCTTTCTTGCCCGTTAACTTATTAGCTACGAACTCGCAACCTAAACGAGGTAGTAGGTAGCAAGGACGAACTTGATTGTTTTTGTCCGTGTAAGTTGACGGAATAAAGAAATCTGCCGGATTCAAATTTGAATTGGGCTTAATATCCCTGATATAGCAATGAATATCTCGCATAAGATTTGAATGCTGCTTTCCAATCATCTTTGCAACATCTCTGCTGTCTAAAACAGATTGACCTTCAAAATTTAATAGTTCCATTTGCTTTCTCTCTTTCTTACTTAGTGAACTCAAAGTCATTAATCTTTTGTAATGTCTTTTTTAAGTCCATTGTTTGGATTAATGCATCTGAGATTAGACTTTGTAAGTCATCTAATTCACTAATGCTTTTGACTAACTTTTTACTCACAAAGATGCATCCTTTCTTTTCAACTACACGTATCAACTAGTTTTAGAGTAAAAAATAAGTTGATCTAATGGTATTTCGACCATTTTAGCGAATCGTTTTGCCATACCGATTCTCATTTCCACATCGCCCCATTCGTAGCCTTGATAGGTTGCTAAGGCTATTCCCAGTTGCTTAGCCGCTTCACGTTGAGTTAAATTTCGATACTCACGTGCTTGCTTAACTGTGAATTTCATATCTTTACCTCCTTTCGATTACACATAAAGTATAGTACACGATTCGTACTTATGCAACACTTTTTAACTATTTTTATAGTTTTTTTGTGTAAATGTTCTATACTCAAAGTATAGAAATCTAGTTGATACGCGTAAGGAGGTAATCCTATGAATCTAGCTGAGCGTATTAAAAACGCACGAACTAATAAACACTATACTCAAAAAGAATTAGCAGAACTTCTAAATGTTAAATCAACAACTGTATCCGGCTGGGAATTAGGGAGAAATGAGCCATCAATCGAGACACTAAAAACCTTAGCTCAAAAGCTTAATGTTAGTTTTGACTATTTAGCGGGTGTCAATGGTCAAGCCCCAAATTCTGATACAGCTCTTACATGGTCAGATCTGGACATGCCGATGCCCTACGGTGGCAAATTACCTGACGAATTAAAAAGCACTTATGCAGATATAGCTAAAGGCTATTTCAAACGTCATCCTGAAATGCTAAATGATAAAGAGTAGATCTATATGAACAATTCTATTGAAGACATGTCATTAGAAACTCGTAAAAACTACGACAAACTAATGCAATACCTTATGAATTACGCTATGTTTGATTGTCATATTGGTGTCGAATTTACTAATAGACTTCCAGCATATGCCCCTTCTGTCAGCTATAACGAACCTGGAAAGTTAATCATCATGAATGCCAATTGGCCATTTCCAACTCAAACGCCTTTTCTTCTAGCCCATGAGATAGGACATGTTCTGCACGAATACGAAGCATATTTCAATCTAAATGACGACACTAAACGCAGTGGCGAAGCACAAGAAAATGTTTTTGCTATTAAATTGCTGCAAAAATACTGCATTGAAAATGAATTTAATTTTAGTAGTATTTATCAGTTTGCTAGAAGTTTTGCCATTCCTCAGGAATGCTACTACCTGCTTGCTGACATTGCATAACATAGTCCATCACACCAGCGACTATAAACCTATGGCAAAAATATCTATTATGGAGGAATACAACATGACAGGATTTCGAAAACCTTCTGCGAAAAAGTCTTTTAGTGCTAGAACTACAGGCAGAATTAATCGCTCCGTAAAGCGCGCAACCAATCCGTTCTATGGCAAAAAAGGCGCTGGCTTTATAAAAGATCCGGAAAGAAGTATTAAAAATTCTATTTATCATAAAACTACAACTGGTGGATTAAGTTCCATTAAAAGTAGCAAAGCAGAACAGTCAGATGATCTATCAGCTGATGAATGGGTTAAAGTTATCCTATTTTTTATCGTTGTCTTTATAGTTGGTGGATTTATTGGAGTTACTTTCTTCTAAGCAAAATAAAAGCCGCCCGAAGGCGGCGGAAAGGATATAGATAATGAAACATAAATACTTGATGGTTGCTTTATCAGCTGTAATGCTGTCTGGTGGGATTGGCGCGGTAAGTACCTCGTCTGCTTCCGCCGCAGTTCATTCAATTAACTCTTCTTTCTGGAATAAGACTAGAAAAGTTAAGGTAACAAAAAAGACCACGTTTAGACGCTTTGATGCTTTAAAGCGTAGATATGTAAAAGGCCACAAAACATTTAAAAAAGGTAAAGTAATTAAAGTACGTGCCGCAGGAGAATTTAAAGGCTGGGTTTTGCCTGCAAAAGCTGGGAGCCGTTACTGGTATGTTAGCGAAAAGAAATCTAGTAACTGGATGAAAGAATACCATAAGCGTCATACAGTAAGTGAGTATACAGATGACTATCACGATCCTCATTGGAGTGGAAATACTTATACAGTAGATGATGGCTCAAAGATAACCGTTAATGGTCTTACTAAAATCAATAGAAATTTAGGTTTCACCAATGCCGGTTACCTTCTTTTAAATATTACGCTCAAATACAACAGCACTACTCCTCGTGTAGCTGATAATTATTTCAACAAAAACTTCTACCTTTATCCTGCAGGTAAATCATATAACGACTATCAAAGTGGAGACCGCACAATCATTGCAGCCGATCTCGAAAAATTGCCTCAATATCAAGACGCTATAAAAGCTGGTGGCAAAACTATTTCATATGGCCAAACAAGAACATTCATCGTTTCATTTTCATTAGATGATGCTTTCGTTAATGCTTCAAGTTTTACCATTGAAGACTTATACGGGCAAAAGAAGACCTTTACTAGTGAAAGCGTAAATATTTAGGGCAAACTAAAAAAGCCGCCCGAAGGCGGCAGAAAGGATGCGTATTATGAATGAAAATTTACCACGTCTACTCTACTTTGAGATAACAAATGGAAATGGTGACAGACGCTACACTTTACATCAAGGCGAAGCAGCTTTTATAAAAACAGCTATCTATATTTCTGATGAACTATTAATTTCACAGGCAAAGGATGGAGATTTTTTTATTCAATGGAATATTGGTAAGAGAGTTGAATATGATAATATCCCTATCCAAGAAATGATAAAAGAAGGCAAACATATATTAAATATTTATTTTGAACTCGATAATAGTTTCCAAGGCCCAATCAATATTAATTTGTCTTTAGGTGCAAAACACAGTGATATTCCACCTCAAGAGCAAATTGAGAAATTCTCATTCTTTAGAACTATTATCGAACGTAAACCTCAAAGTACTAATTCTCAAACTAATGAAAAAATAAAAAAGGAAGAACCATCACGGAAGGCTCTTCGATTTGATAATGAGGACTGGCTTGCTTCTCACTCACGAGATGAAATAAAGAAACATCAGGATAAAGAATTTAATGAAGAAAGGGATACAGATAAAAAAGATTAATCTTTTAAATTAGCAATAATAACAATAAATTTTTGCTGGAAATTTACATATTGCAATATGTCATATTTATTAGCTAAATTATCCTTTTGAATTTTTTGAGTTATTTCTTCAAAAGTTGGCTGCTTTCCCTCATCATAAGCAGGCTGAAAACTTATAGAATAATTGCTTTCTTTATCATTTGAAATTCCAACTCGCCATCCAAAGCCCAGCGGATGATGATCGAAATCATACAAATAAACTTTTTGCCACTGATTCTTATTAGTTTTTAATGAACTTTGCCAATTAGTAGCTGATCTCCTAAAAGACATATTATTTTTACCACGTACAAAATTAATTAAGTCATAGAATTTCTTGTTAATCCATTTTGAAGCTAGAAAAGATATGACTAATGAAATTAGTGCTGTTGAAACACAAGTAGCTATTAGTAATGGTATGCCCTTTAGATGAAAACCATACAGTAATTTCATTAGTAAATATAAGAAATAGTCAAACATAGTAAAGACAAGAGCTAATGCTTTTTCTCTATTGCTACCATTTTGAGTAGTATCTATTGCACTCAATTGTTCAGCAATTATGTAATTGATTATTCCAACACCACCGACAGTTAAAAGAGCTGCCATTATTTCATAAAAAGTTTTTGTCATTTGATCACCCGTTCGTATAATTAATTAATTTAATCATACCAGCAAATGATGCATCCCGCCAAATAAAAAAGAAGATACCTTTTACAGTACCTTCTTTAAACAAGCATCCCTTTGAGTTAAAGCTCTTGGGGCGCCCGCTCACTCATGTTTTTACACTCTCCTCATTTTAACGCAACAAGTTGCGTTGTCTTTCACTCGGAGGTGAAAAACATGAACGATATAAATCTTACATTAATCATATTACTTCTTTTGATTCATGAAATCAACAAGAAGTAATCTATCACGCGGGCGCCCCATGCGCGCTCGTGCCGAGCGCGCATCATTAAAAACAACAAAAAAGAGCCTGCCTACTCTTTCGAGTAAACAGGCTTATATTTTAAAGTTATTAGAACATTAGTTTCACTAGAAAGGAGGTGAAAATTATGCCTAGAAGAAAAGACCCAGAAATAACTCAATATACCCTACAAAATGGCCAAACTTACTTTAGGTTGAAAACTTATGTCGGTACTAATCCTGAAACTGGTAAACCAATTAAAGTAACTCGTAGTAAGTTAAAATCTCGTAAGGAAGCCGAATTGCTTAGAAATAAGCTTAAAGCTCAAGGTCCTGCAGCCGTAGCAAATAAGTTAGAAATCAGCAGTAAACGTAAAACGGTTGAAGAAGTTTACAGCATCTGGTTAGATAACATGAAACTTGAAGTTCGTGGCTCTACCCTCAGTCGGTTTAAGGACACATGGAGAAATCAGACACAGCCTGAATTTGGTAATAATTACATTGATGAGATTTCTCCTGATCATATCCAAAATTATGTAAACTCGCTTGCTTCTAAATATACTACTTACAAATCTATTGCTAATCAGTTACACAGGCTTATCAGATACGCTATTTTCCGTCACTGGTGCGAAAATGATCCCTTCGACTTTGTACTGATGCCTAAACGGTCAGCAAAGCAAAAACGGGACACATCACATAATTACTATGAGTTAGACGAATTAAAGCATTTTCTAGAAGTGGCAAAAGACTACAATCTGATGAAATATACTTTTTTCCTCACAGTAGCATCCCTAGGATGTAGACGTGGTGAAGCATTGGCACTTAAATGGTCCGATATTGACTTTGACCGAAAAACTGTCATGATCCAGCGGACTGTCGCAAAAGATTCCGACGGCAAAAAAACAATTGATGATGTAAAAAATGGTGTGCATCATATGGTCCCTATGTCTGATAACTTGTATCAAATCTTGCAAGAATATAAGCAAGACTGCAACGATAAAGAAATTAACTTTGAATGGGTGTTTCCTACTAAGTCAGGGAGCTTTAATTGGGCACAGCAGACCGATTTATGGATTAAATATCTTTATAAGTTTGACGAAAGGCGCTGCGAGAAATGGAACGAAGAACATCCTAATGATAAAAAGAAGCCCCTTCGCAAGATAACCCCTCATGGATTGCGTCATACCCTCGCCACACTGCTTTACGATGGCCATAGTAGAATTACACCTAAGGACGTTCAATACGTTTTAGGCCACAAGACATCTAAAACAGCAATGGAAATTTATACCCACGTAACCGAGAAACAGAAGAAGGATATTAAAGGATCAATCAATAATTTGAACTTTTAAAGTATGTTTTACGTAGATTTTACGTAAATTACGTAAATAAAAAGGCAAGAATAGCCAAATCCCTTGGTATTCCTGCGTCAGTTCAAATCTTATTTACCTTTGATATCATCGTCATTCATCTTAAGTACAGCCATAAAGGCGTCTTGTGGCACTTCTACCCTACCAACTGCCTTCATTCGTTTCTTACCACGCTTCTGTTTTTCCAAAAGCTTGGCACGACGGTCTGGGTCACCGGTATGGATCTTCCAAGTAACATCTTTACGATATGGCTTAATGGTTGCACGCGAAATAATCTTAGCACCAATCGCACCTTGAATATCAACTTCAAAGTTTTGACGTGGAATTAACTTCTTAAGCATAGAAGTCATTTGACGTGCACGGTCTTGTGCTTCAGATCTATGAGCAATGAAACTCAAAGCATCGATTGGCTCTTTATTAAGCAAGATATCAATCTTAACCAAATCAGTTGAACGATATCCGGTAATTTCATAGTCAAGAGAAGCATACCCCTTAGTTGAAGACTTCAAATCATCAAAGAAGTCAAAGATAATTTCAGCTAATGGCATATTGTAAATTACATTAACCCGATACTTATCAAGGTAGTCCATAGTAACAAATTCACCACGTTTGCGTTGGCACAATTCCATTACTGGGCCAACGAAATCATTCGGTACCATGATTTCTGCTTTAACATAAGGTTCTTGTACTTCTTGATATTCACCAGCATCTGGTAAATCAGATGGATTATCAATTACCTTAGTAGATCCATCATTCATAATTGCGTGGTAGTCAACACTTGGAGCAGTCATGATTAACCCTAGATCAAATTCTTGCTCAAGTCGTTCTTGCACAACATCCATATGAAGCAAACCTAAGAAACCACAACGGAATCCAAAACCTAAGGCAGTTGAAGTTTCAGGTTCAAATTCCAAAGCAGCATCATTTAACTGCAACTTTTGCAAAGCTTCCTTTAAATCATCGTAATCTCGGTTGTCAACTGGATACATACCGGAATAAACCATCGGTGGAATCTGACGATAACCTTCTAATGGTTCCTCAGTTGGATTAGTTGCATCAGTAATGGTATCACCAACACGAGTTTCACGAACTGATTTAATATTGGCAGTGATATAACCTACATCCCCAGCAATTAAAAGATCTTTCTTAACTGGATGAGGACTTGAAACACCTACTTCGGTTACTTCATATTCCTTTCCGGTGTTCATAATCTTAATTTTATCGCCAGGCTTAACTACACCGTCTTCAATTTTGACAGACATAACAACACCGCGATAATCATCGTACTTGGAGTCAAAAATCAAGGCTTTAAGTGGTGCTGTAATATTACCAGATGGAGCAGAAATATCCTTTACTACCTTTTCCAGCATATCTTCGATGCCTTGGCCTGTTTTACCTGAAACTTCGGCAGCTTCTGAAGCATCCAAGCCTAACATTTCTTCTATTTCTTCCTTAGTTTTAGGAATATCTGCTGAAGGTAAGTCAATCTTATTAATGACAGGCAAAATTTCCAAGTCATCATCAATAGCCAAATAAGTATTGGCTAAAGTCTGCGCTTGCACACCTTGAGAAGCATCAACAACCATTAAAGCACCTTCACAGGCTGCAAGTGATCTTGAGACTTCGTAAGAGAAGTCTACGTGCCCAGGTGTATCAATTAAGTGGAAAATATAATCTTCTCCATCCTTAGCATGATATTTAACTTCAACGGAGTTCATCTTAATAGTAATACCACGTTGACGTTCAAGTGGCATGTCATCAAGCATTTGATTTTTAAGTTGGCGCTGACTTACTGTATCAGTTAATTCTAGAATTCTATCAGCGATCGTAGATTTACCATGGTCAATATGGGCAACTATGGCAAAATTACGAATATGCTTTTGATAATCTTTTAATTTTTCTAAATCCATAAATTTATTCACCCTTTACTATCCTTAATATTATAGCAAAGGTCCTTAATCTTATAAAACGAATAGATATACAAAAATGACATTGCCTGATGCAATGTCATTTTTCTTAATCTTCACCACTTAATTTGTCTTTAAGTCGTTCAAAAAATCCTTTTTCTTTTGGTGTAATATCTCCGCCACCATCATGAACAAAGTCAGTCAAATCTTGCTTTTGCTTTTCATTGATATGCTTTGGAATCACGATATTAATTGTAATAATTTGATCACCATTACCATTTCCGCGAAGATATGGTACACCCTGTCCGCGAAGAGTAAACTTCTTATTTGGTTGAGTACCAGCTGGAATAGTTAATTTTTGATCACCATGGACAGTTTTAACAGTAATTTCATCACCTAATGTAGCTTGAGCAAATGAAATTGGAACATCAGTATAAATGTTTTGACCACGACGTTGGAAAATCTTAGATGGTTTAATACGGTAATTAATATACAAATCACCGTAAGGTCCGCCGTTTATACCAGCCTCACCTTGGCCTTGATAGCGAAGTTGTTGGCCATTATCAATACCTGCTGGAATATCAACTTCAATAGTATTCTTTCCTTGAACAGTACCTTTACCACCACAAGTCTTACATGGGTGTTCAATGATTACACCGCGACCATGACATTTATCACAGATGGTTTGACGACGAATCATCCCTAACATAGATTGCTGAGTAACAGTCATATAACCTGTACCGTGACATTTATCACAGGTAATTGGGTGAGTGCCTTTTTCACAACCATTGCCGCCACAAGTACCACAGGTTTCACTACGAGTATAGCTAACTTGCGTCTTCTTGCCTTTAATCGCATCCATAAAGTCAATAGTCAAAGTATAGTCTAAATCTTGACCACGTTGTGGAGCAGTCGGATCTACTCTTTGTTGTCTTCCTTGACCAAAGATATCACCAAAAATGTCGCCAAAATCACCAAATCCAGAAGTATCAAATCCAGCACCGCCAAAGCCTTGGCCAGCGCCACCAAAACCACCTTGGCCATTTACACCAGCGGAGCCAAATTGATCATATTGTGCACGCTTTTGCTTATCATGCAAAACTTCATAAGCTTCGTTAACTTGTTTATATTTTTCTTCAGCACCAGGTTCATGGTTCAAATCTGGGTGATATTTTTTAGCTAACTTTCTATATGCTTTACTAATTTCTTGGTCACTGGCGTTACGATCTACGCCAAGCACTTTATAATAATCTTCTTGTGCCATTAATTGAACTCCTTATATTTTCAAAAGAAAAGAACTACTCAATGGGTAGTTCTTTTCTCCTTTTGTTTAATTATAAACCCATTACTTGTTTGGATCTACCTTATGGAATTCACCATCTTGGGCACCACCATTGTTACCACCTTGTGGGCCATTTTGTGGACCTTGAGGACCGGCTTGTGGGCCAGCTTGACCTGCAGCACCTTGTGCTCCACCGTTTTGTTGGTAAAGCTTAACTGCTAAATCTTGTGCAGCCTTTGATAAAGCATCCTTCTTTTCCTTCATTTCGTCCAAGTTGTTGTCCTTTTGAGCCTTCTTCAAAGCTTCAAGAGCATCTTCAACTGGCTTACGGTCACTATCAGAAAGCTTATCCTTAGTGTCCTTCAAAGTCTTATCAGTAGTAAAGATTAATTGATCAACTTCATTTCTAAGATCAACTTCTTCTTTACGCTTCTTGTCTTCTTCAGCATGTTCTTCAGCGTCTTTTTGCATACGCTTGATTTCTTCATCTGACAAACCGGATGAACTCTTAATAGTAATCTTTTGTTCCTTACCAGTACCCATATCCTTAGCAGATACGTTTACGATACCGTTCTTATCGATATCGAAGGTAACTTGAATTTGTGGAACACCACGTGGTGCTGGTGGAATATCAGTTAATTCAAAGCGACCAAGGGTCTTATCATCTGCAGCCATTGGACGTTCACCTTGCAATACGTGGACATCTACTGCTGGTTGGTTATCTGCAGCAGTTGAGAAAATTTGACTCTTTGAAGTTGGGATAGTAGTGTTTCTGTCAATTAACTTAGTGAAGACACCACCCATGGTTTCAATACCAAGTGACAATGGAGTAACATCAAGCAAAACGATGTCCTTAACGTCACCTGAAATAACACCACCTTGGATAGCTGCACCTAAGGCAACAGCTTCGTCAGGGTTGATTGAGTGGTCAGGTTCTTTACCAGCCCATTCCTTAACGGCCTTTTGAACTGCAGGAATACGGGTTGAACCACCGTTTAAGATAACCTTATCGATATCGTTTACAGTTAAACCAGCATCCTTTAATGCATTGTCAAATGGTACTTTAGTCTTTTCAACTAAGTCACTAGTCAATTCGTCAAACTTAGCACGGGTAAGGTCAGCTTCAAGGTGTAATGGACCAGCTTCACCAGCAGAAATGAATGGAAGTGAAATGTGAGTTGAAGATACACCTGACAAGTCTTTCTTAGCCTTTTCAGCAGCATCCTTCAAACGTTGCATAGCCATCTTGTCCTTAGACAAGTCAACGCCATTTTCATCCTTAAAGTTCTTGATCAACCAATCCATGATACGGTTATCAAAGTCATCACCACCAAGGTGAGTATCACCGTTAGTTGATAATACTTGGAAGACACCGTCACCTAATTGAAGAACGGAAACATCGAAAGTACCACCACCAAGGTCGTAAACTAAGACCTTTTCATCTTGGTCTTTGTTTAAACCGAAGGCTAATGCTGAAGCAGTAGGTTCGTTGATAATTCTTTGTACATTCAACCCAGCGATCTTACCAGCATCCTTAGTAGCTTGACGTTGTGCATCGTTAAAGTAAGCAGGAACAGTGATAACTGCATCAGTTACCTTTTCACCTAAGTAATCTTCTGAGAACTTCTTGATGTATTGTAAAATAAATGCAGAAATTTCTTGTGGTGTGTATTCCTTGTCACCAACCTTAACCTTGTAATCTGCTTCACCCATGTGACGCTTAATTGAAACAATAGTGTTAGGGTTAGTAATAGCTTGACGCTTAGCTACTTCACCAACTTGAATTTCACCATCTTTAAAAGCTACTACAGATGGAGTAGTACGGTTACCTTCTGGGTTAGTAATAATCTTTGGT
The DNA here is from genome assembly GCF_016742815.1 of Lactobacillus sp. A27. NCBI lineage: Bacteria > Bacillati > Bacillota > Bacilli > Lactobacillales > Lactobacillaceae > Lactobacillus > Lactobacillus sp. A27. The sequence continues at coordinate 6,336 of NZ_JAEHNT010000015.1, read as the reverse complement.
TCTTTACCTTCAAGAACTGCAACTGCTGAGTTAGTAGTTCCGAGGTCAATACCAATAACTTTTGACATGTATAAACTTCCTCTCCTATTGAGCAACTACAACCATTGCTGGTCTTAGTGTCCGATCTTTATATTGATATCCTTTTTGTAAAACCTGAACAACGTGATCTTTTTGATCATCATTTTCGGCTGCTACAGTTTGAACAGCTTGATGCAATGTCGGATCAAATTTTACGTCTTCAGCTTCAATCTCAACGATGCCATGTTCTTTCAATGCTTTAGTTAATGAATCAAGCGTCATCTTAACGCCCTTCTTCAGTTGCTTGGAAACATCATCATCGGCTTCTACGCTTAAAGCTCTCTCCAAATTGTCTACAGCAGGCAAAATATCTTTAGCTAAGCTTTGAGATTCATACTTAATAAGTTGAGCTCTTTCTTTTGAATAGCGATTTTGCATATTTTGAATTTCTGCTTCGCTACGAAGATACTTATCTTCAAGCTCCTTATTTTTATCTTTTAAATCAGCCAATTCTTTAGCTAATTTTTCATCATGTTTATCATTTTTTGCTTCCTTACCTTCAGTTGCCTTTTTCTTAACATCCTTAGGTGTTGAAGCATTTTCTTTTTCATCTAAATTCTTTTCACTAGGAAACTCTTCTTTACTCACGGCTAACCTCCTCTATTATTGAAATTTACCGTAATAATCAAGTAACTTCTTGGCTAATTCATTTCTGAAGTATTCTAGAAGCCCTATCATTTGAGAATACGGCATATTTGTTGGCCCAAGTAAAGCTATTGTTCCTTTACCATGGGAGCCGACACTATATTCAGCTGTCAGCAAACTATAATTTTTTAATAAATCATTCGGCAATTCAGATCCTAACTTTACCTTAACTGGGTATTTTTCAGTCTTAGGATCAGCCTTAATATTCATCAAATTAGAAAACAAATTATCTCGATCAATTAATTCATAGAGTGAACGTATATCATTTACATTATTCTCAGTTGTATTGTTCAATAGATTAATTTGTCCATCAACATACATCTGCTCACTAGCCGCATCTTTTAACACGTCTTCAACTAAGCTAAATAATTCGTTAGCATGATCACTACCTAATTCGTTTTTAGCAAGTTCACTTAGCAATGAAACATTAATTTCCTTTAAACTCTTGTCAACTAATTGGTCATTAATCATTCGAACCGCTTTTTCAATTTCTTCACCATGAATATTATGTGGTAAAGCATAAACTTGATTTTGGACATTGCCATCACTCGTCACTAGAATTGCCATCACTTGTCTAGAAGACAGGGGAACAATCCTAAAACCTGTAATTTTAACATCCCTACTCTCAGGTCCTTCAGCAAAAGCAGTGTAATTAGTTAAATCAGATAAAATGCGTGCTGCTTCTTGTACGATTTCATTCACCTGATGAAAAGGTCGATCTAATTGTGTCCCAATCGTGTTATAAACAGACTCTGGCAACTGAAGCGGTTCAACTAAATTATCAAGATAATAACGATATCCATCACTTGACGGAATTCTTCCGCTAGAAGAGTGTGTCTTCTCAATTAAGCCTTGATCTTCTAGGACCGCCATTTCATTTCGAATAGTAGCGCTTGATACTTTAATTGGTAACTGCTTCATCACCGTCTTAGAGCCAACAGGCTCATGCGTTTGTGTGAAGTCTGTAATAATTGTTTTTAAAATAAGCTCTTGACGCTCGGTCAACATAATAATCGCCCTCACTTTTAGCACTCGTAATTCTCAGGTGCTAACAATTAATATGATACTATAAATTAGCAGAAAAACAAGAGGAGTGCTAAAATTTCTTCAAATTATTTCAAAAAATAAAAACTGAAGAACTTAGTTCAAAATTGCTAAGTTCTTCAGCTTCTCGTTACGCATTACTTCGTGCTTCTTGTGCAAAATAATGTTCAATTTCTATTTGGTCTTTCTCTAATTGTTTTTTCAATTCTTCAAGGCCGCTAAATTTAATTTCGCCTCTAGTATATTTATACCATTTAATTTTTATTGGCTGATCATAAATATCCTGTTTAAAATTAAATATATATGATTCAATAAAAATTTGTTCAGGTTGGCCAATCGTTATATTATAACCGACACTAGTCATAGATTCATACCACTTTCCAGCTACCTGCGTTTTAGTGGCATATACTCCTATTTTGGGAATTACCTTATGACTAGCCCAAACTAAATTAGCTGTTGGGAAGCCTAATTTATGGCCATTTCTTTTACCATGACCAACGATCCCGCTCATCACATAATGGTGACCCATTAATTGAAAAGCTAATTCCATCTTACCTTCCCTAATTGCCTGTCTAATTTCAGTTGAACCTATTTTTTTACCATTAAAAATCTGCTTAGGCATAACGAAAATTTCAAATCTATCCTTCGCAAATTTTGGTAAATTCTTCATATTAGCAGTCTCTTTAGGACCATATGTATAATCAAATCCAGCTACTACTGTATCTGCATTGAGTTTAATTATTACATTATCTACAAAACTCTGTGCATCTATCTCGCTAAACTTTTTAGTAAATGGCATTACGGCTAGATAATCTACACCTAGTTCTGCCATTTTATCTGCCTTTTCATCTAAAGTTTCTAAATACTTAAAGTCTTTTTTGGCAGCATAAATTTCCTTCGGATGACGATCAAAAGTTAATACTACTAATGGTAATTTCTTTTGATCAGCTATTTTTTTGGCTTTATTGATTAAGCGTTGATGACCTAAATGAACGCCGTCAAAAAAACCTAAGGCTAGAATAGTTTTTGAAGATATGATATTTTCGCTAACTGGATAAGTTAAATGAATGATTTTCACAACTAATCCCTTCATTTCAGTTATTCATTTTGAATCAACATTAAACTTGGGCGATATAATTTTCCCTTATTCTCATAAATCGCCTTGACTTTTTTATTGTACCTTAATGCGACTTTTTTAGCATCTATTTCTAACGAAATACCTGCTCCATTTTTCACTTTAAGCCATTTTCCTTCACTTAGATCAATTTGAGGATAGTCTTTAAAGAAAGCGTCAATTGGTTGAATCAATTCTGCAGCTTTTTCAGGATTCTCTTCAATTTCACTTAACTTAACGGCCTGAGAAATATCAAAACCTGAGCTAGCTACTCTTCTTAAGTAAGTCATAACTGCTGGGCAATTCATTTTCTCGCCCAAATCATTTACTAAGGATCTAACATATGTACCTTTACTACATTTAATTTTAAAATCAAATTCTTCTTGTCCATCTTTTTCATTGAATGTAGGTTTATTGGTTAAATCATATTGTAAAATATCAACTTTACGTTTTGGTCGCTCTACCTCAATACCTTCTCTAGCATACTCATATAAATGCTTACCATTTACCTTTACGGCTGAGTAAATTGGTGGTACTTGTTCTATTTCCCCTAAAAACTCATTCATATGATTCTGAATATCTTCAGAAGTAAATGCCTTGGTTAACTTGGTCTTTTTCAAAACTGTGCCAGTTGAATCATAACTGTCAGTGGCATATCCAAAAAGACCACTACCAATATATTCTTTAGGTCTAGTATGCATAAGTTCAATCAGTTTAGTTGCTTGTCCAATTGCAATAGGTAATACACCTGTTACCTCGGGGTCAAGTGTACCCGCATGTCCAATTTTTCGGATATGCAGAGCTTTGCGTAAATGATAAACTACATCAGCACTAGTCATCCCTTTATCTTTATCGATAACTAAAATTCCATTTAACATAAATAATCCTTTTCTATCTAAACGAAAAAAGCGCCTAAACGGCGCTTTTTTTATTTACTTGCCCGTTCAGCATCTTGCTTTTTAACTTCTGCAATTAAACGGTCAATTTTACTACCATATTTTACTGAATTGTCTCGTTTAAAAATTAATTCAGGGACTTTATAAACGGTTAAAGTTTGTCCTAATAAGTGACGCATCATACCTTTAGCCTTTTCTAGTCCTTCTTGAACTTCTTTTTCCTTATCGGCATTTTCAGTTAAAAGACTATAGTAAACAGTTGCATATGAAAGATCATTCGTACATTCCACTGCAGTGATAGTTACTTCACTCAAACGAGGATCACGAATATTCTTTTGTAAAATTTTGGTTAATTCACGAAGAATTTCTCCTTCAACACGACCAATTCTATGCTTCATGTTTGCCTCCTAAAAATTATTACTTAGGTTCAACTTGTTGCATTTCGTAAACTTCGAATTCGTCGCCGACTTTAATATCGTTGTAGTCTTTGATAGTTAAACCACAATCGTTACCTTGCTTAACTTCTTTGGCATCATCTTTAAATCTCTTAAGTGAAGCAATTTCACCATCGTATTTAACAATACCATCACGAATAACTCTAATTTTGGCGTTATTCTTAACCAATCCCTTATCAACAAAGGAACCAGCAATAGTACCAACCTTAGATACTTTCCAAGTTTCACGAACAGTAAGGTTACCGATAACCTTTTCTTCGTAAGTTGGTTCAAGCATACCCTTCATGGCTGCAGTCACATCATCAATTGCCTTGTAGATGATACTGTACAAACGAATGTCGACGCCTTCAGTTTCAGCTTGACTCTTAGCAGTTGCAGTTGGACGAACATTAAATCCAATGATAAATGCATTAGAAGCACCGGCTAAGGTTACGTCTGACTCATTAATAGCACCTACACCTGAGTGAATGATGTTAACACGAACGCCTTCAACTTCAATCTTTTCAAGAGATTGTTGCAAAGCTTCAACAGAACCTTGAACATCAGCCTTCAAGACAATGTCAACTTCCTTCATATTCTCCTTCTTCATAGTATCGAAGAGGTTATCGAGAGTGACATGTTGAACATTTTCACGAGACTTTTGCAAAGCTTGTTGTGCTCTAGCTTCACCAACTGAACGTGCTGTCTTTTCATCCTTAAATTCAACTAATTTATCAGCTGATTCTGGAACGTCATTCAAACCAGTAATTTCAACTGGTTCAGATGGAGTAGCCTTTTTAACTTGACGACCACGATCGTTAGTCATAGTACGAACACGGCCAAAAGTATCACCAACAACAATTGGATCACCAACATTTAAAGTACCTTGTTGAATCAAAACGTCGGCTACTGGTCCACGACCACGTGATAAGCGAGCTTCAATTACAGTACCAATTGCCATTTCTGTTGGGTTAGCCTTAAGTTCCATCACATCAGCTTGAAGCAAGATCATTTGTAATAAATCATCAACATTTTGACCAGTCTTAGCTGAGATATTTACAAAGATGGTGTCACCACCGTAATCTTCAGGAATTAAATTATATTTCATCAATTCTTCAGTTACGTGTTGTGGGTTAGCACCTGGCTTATCCATCTTGTTAATTGCTACAATAATTGGAACATTGGCGCTCTTAGCGTGGTCAATAGCTTCAACAGTCTGTGGCATAACACCATCATCGGCTGCAACAACTAAGACAACAATATCAGTAATTTCAGCACCACGTGCACGCATGTTTGAGAAGGCTGCGTGTCCAGGAGTATCTAGGAAAGTAATCAAGCGGTCATCAAGACGAACTTGGTAAGCACCGATCTTCTGGGTAATACCACCAGCTTCATGAGCTGAAACATGGGTATGACGCAAACGGTCAAGCAAAGTAGTTTTACCATGGTCAACGTGCCCCATAATAGTAACTACAGGTGGACGCTTAACTTGATTCTTAGACTTCTTAGAAGCTTCCATTCTCTTGTCATAAAGAGTATCAATATCAGAAATATCTTCATGAACCTTTTGCTTAGCATTAATACCGTATTCAGCTGCTAATAATTCGATGGTATCCTTATCCAAAGATTGGTTTTGGTTAGTCATCACACCAAGCATGAATAATTTCTTAACAATTTCAGCTGGTTCACGGTGAATCAACTTACCAATGTCTTGAGCGTTCATACCTTCTTCATATATTAAAGTTTCTGGTAATGGACGTTCCTTACGCTTAGTAGGTTGCTTCTTTGGCTTTTGTTCTTGTTGACGTTTCTTATTCTTACGACGTTTTCTTTCTGAACGATCAGAATGTTCATTATGATTATTAAAGAATTGGTTCTTACCTTTACGTCCTGGCTTACCCATATTCTTACCGCGACCATTGCCACGTTTTTCATCTTTAGGAGGCTCAGGAATAGAAACCTTCACTGCAGGCTTATCATTTGTTGAAGGTTGATTCTTCTTCAAACGTGCTGGAGATGGTTTCAAAATCTTTGGACCAATAACTTTTTTCTCTACTGATTCTGACTTCTTAGTATTGTTTTCTTTGTTAGTTTTCTTCTTATTATTCACTGGTTGTTCTTTTTT
>NZ_JAEHNT010000110.1:0-414 GCF_016742815.1 Lactobacillus sp. A27 | reverse complement strand
AGTAGAGATACTAAGAGAAGTCACTTAAGCAAGCGGAAGCACACTGAGAAACTTTGTTTAGTTTTGAGGGTAGTACCTCAAAGATTTGAATAAAACGCCAAGCGTTAGTCGGGCCTATAGCTCAGCTGGTTTAGAGCGCACGCCTGATAAGCGTGAGGTCGATGGTTCAAGTCCATTTAGGCCCATTGACATAACGGCAAAAAAGCGCTAAAGTTATGTCTGGCTGAAAAAAGAAAAGACCTTGGGGGCTTAGCTCAGTTGGGAGAGCACCTGCTTTGCACGCAGGAGGTCATCGGTTCGAACCCGTTAGCCTCCATTGATCCGAAAGGATCAAAGAGCTAGTACATTGAAAACTGAATATAATCCAAGCAAAAAACCGAGACAATCAAAGAGAACAGATTGCAAGGCGACCGA
>NZ_JAEHNT010000109.1:0-26550 GCF_016742815.1 Lactobacillus sp. A27 | reverse complement strand
AGTTTTTTGCTAGCCGCAAATTGCGTCCTTCTTTTTTAGCCCTGCGCTGTCTGCGAGACAAGACGCGTTGGGCATGGGCAAGCTGCTTGCAAACATGCCAAGAACTTTGCTCTCTTTTAGCTATTCTCATTAAATTATCTATAATAGTTAAGCTTTCTTAATAAAATCTTCTAATTCTTTTTTAGTAAATTGATCACCATATGTAAATTCTAACTGATGCAATATCTGATCATAAGGACTGCTTAAATTCTTTAATACGGTGATCAACTTCTTAAGTCCACTAATAGTAGCTTCTTCTTTGCCCTCTTACTTTTCTTCTAAAAGTCTTGTCTCGTAGTCCATAATCTTGTCCCTTCAATTTCCCTTAGCATTTATTATAATGGCATCAATTTAATACGCAAAAAGTTGGCAAAATTTTTTCAAAAATTCATACTTATATTTAGAAAATACAATATTTACTAAAAAGAAGGCAACTAACATGTACAGCATCCCTAAAATCAAAGCTCACAATGAACAAATGACCAAGTTTTATGCACAGCAAATCCAAGAAACTGTCGATAACACTACTATCTACAATGATCAACCCACCTTTTCAGTTCCATCATCTTCAACTTATCCACAGTTATGTTTCACGCCAACAGATACTGCTACTGCAATTTCACATTCTAATTGGCAAACTGAAAAAACAGCTACACTTAACTTCGCGGATTACCTAGAAGCAGGTGGCGGATACTTGCGCGGCATCGTTGCTCAAGAGGAAGCACTTTGCCTTGAATCTGATCTTTATCAGTGTCTTGCGCCATTTGAACAAACTTACTACAAATGGAATAATGCTCATATTAACCATTCTCTTTACGAAAATCGCGCTCTTTATTCACCTAACATCTTATTTGCACATCCCAAGATTTATGCACAGGTGGATATCATCTCCTGTGCAGCTCCAAATTACACTCAAGTAAAACTATCCGGCATTTCGTATAGAAATGCTTGTCTAACTTTACAAAATCGGATGACCTTCGTAAAACAAATTGCGGAGAGTCAGCACGTTGCCCACCTTATCCTAGGAGCATGGGGAGCCGGCGTTTTTGGTTTCAAAGCAAAAGACGTTGCCCAAATGTGGTACAACGTCTTCAAAGAAAAATCTTCAATTAAAAAAGTGACTTTTGCCGTAATTGATGATCATCGCAATTCGGCAACACAGGATTTTAAAAATTTACTAATTAAGTCCTGAAAAACTCTTTTTTTATTTTTCATTTTCTAAATTATTAATAGCAGTTTCAGCTAAAGCATAAGCTTGTTGAGCCTGATTCTTAGCTTGAACGTAGCCATTCAAGTTATCATCACCACTGGCTAAAACCCTGGCAAAAGCAATTTGTTCCGCCATCAAAAAGTTAAACAAAGAATCCCACTTTTTATCTGCAAACTTAATCTTTTTAGTGGAAATCTTAGACATCAATTCACGGGTTAAATTAAAAGACTTTTCCAAAATTTGCTCATCCGCATCCGTCAAATCACGCACATTGTATGCTTGATGAATTTGGTGTACCTTGAGCAATTCTTTTAACAAAGTTCTGGTTTGAGCATCCTTAGACACATTTTGATTAATTTTAAGCATTGATATTCTCTTTCCTTTTCAAGATATTCCCATTATACCAAATAGTTATCCGCCATTTGCTTAACGCAGCGTTTCATCTCTTGAATGTCTAATACACTATAAGCAAACTCCTTACGCAATAACTCTTTTGGCAAATATTGATCATACTTGTCGATTCCTGGAATTTCTTTAGGATAGACTAAATCCAGCGGATCAAAGTCTTTGTCAGCTTTCTCTTTAAGAATGCGCCAAAAGTCTTGTTCATCCCCATCCATCGCAAAATACATAAAATATGGACGAGATGAATTAAAACCTCGGATATTCAACTGCTCTCCACACTTAATTTTGATCAACCGTTCAAGCGTCAAAAAGGCATACGTTCCAGTCCAAGGGAAAAGACACCACATATTGCCGCCAAGCTTAATCAAATTCTTTTTAGCTAAGCCAGCTAAAGCTGCAGTATCACGAGCCTGGGTTAAGCGTGCCTTGCCATTTTGCATCAGATAAGGATACATGACCTTCTCTTCCAAAACCTTTTTCATTCGTTGCAAAATCTTCGGCTGAATATCACCTGGCACATCCCCAAAGAAAGCAGGAATTCTTCCCTTCACCTCATGGCAATACACTTGATGACGCTTGCGATCGACATCGTCAACTACCCAAACTCGACCAGCAATTGCAATTTTGTCTCCAACTGGAGGTGGCTTAACAATTGTACCTAATTCTTCGCTGCCAGCATGAACACTAAATTCTTCATTTTCCGCAAAAACTGCATAAAATTTAAAGTTATTCACAACCTTTTCACCGGCAAGCCCGACTACTAATCCTTTATTCTCGGTCCATTCAATGTGGTCAATTTTAAGCAAATGCCTAAGCAAAACTTTGTAGTCTTCCTGACTAACATTATGAAAATACGACAAAGTGAGCACCCTTGAGGCAAGCTCTGCTGGCGTCATCTCTCCACTAGAGGCGAGCGTACTCATAGTTTGATGATAAAGCAAACTATACGGCAAGCGATTAGGTTCAGGCGGCTCCACCCATTTTTCTTCCGCGTAAAGTTGAATCAGGGCAATTCCCTGAATAAGAGGCCACGGAATTAATTCTGGCAGCATGGCCCGAGATTCTGGATGTTCTTCGCGCATAACAAAATGCATTTCTGGTGGATTGCCGCGACGACCTGTACGCCCCATTCTTTGCAAAAAGCCTGACACCGTAAACGGAGCATCAATTTGAAACGCTGATTCCAGCTGACCAATATCGATTCCCAATTCCAGTGTTGCAGTAGCACAAGTTGTCATATAAACATCTTCATCTTTCATCGCCGCTTCGGCTGTTTCCCGCAGCGCCGGTGAAAGATTTCCATGGTGAATCATAAAACGATCCGGCTCATGATTATAAGCACAATAAGCTCTAAGTTCCTGACACACTGCCTCACACTCTTCACGACTATTAGTAAAAACTAGGCATTTTTTACCACGTGTATGTTCAAAAATATAACCAATACCTGGATCAGCCAATTCAGGTGCCTTATCCGTTATAGGCTCAACTTGACTAGGATCAAAATCCTTGCTGCTGGCCTGTGGATCAGTTTTATAAAAATGTTCCATTGAAAGATGCCAAATCTGTGGTTCTTTCTGCACCTTAGGTGCAACCGTCTTTCTATTTGAACCAGCTCCTAAAAAATCGCTGGCATCTTGCAAATTACCGATGGTTGCTGAAAGTCCGATTCTTCTGGGATTAACATTTGCTAATTTTGACAAACGTTCAATTAGACAAAAGGTTTGGCCACCGCGGTCACTGCGCAAAAATGAATGGAGTTCATCAATCACAATATACTTCAGCCCGCCAAACAAATGAGGAATATCCATGTGCTTATTGATCATGAAACTCTCAAGCGATTCAGGCGTAATTTGTAAAACTCCTGATGGGTTCTTGAGCATCTTTCTTTTTTGCGTTTGCGCTACATCCCCATGCCAGCGCCAAATTGGTATATCGACATCCTGACAAAGCTCCGTCAAGCGATCGTATTGATCATTAATTAAAGCTTTTAGTGGCGCAATATAAAGCGCTTTGACCGAATCCTCTGGTTCATTATAGATATCTGACAAGATCGGGAAAAATGCGGCTTCTGTTTTCCCTGACGCAGTTGAAGCTGACAAAAGCACATTATCTTCCGTCTCAAAAATTTCCTCCGCGGCTGCTACCTGAATCGGACGTAAATTTTGCCAACCATGTTCATAAATATAGTCTTGGATAAATGGTGCATAATGTGAAAAAACATCCATCTTTTTTACCCTTAAATTCTAAATTCAGTATAATCTTGCTCTTTATTATCTGAGACAGCCTCAGATTTTGTATAATTAAAACGATCAGAATTAAGCAGATCCGTGATTTTAGTATCAGGATTTTGCCAAACGATGTCGAGCAATTCAATAAAGTCACGAATAATTTCACGTGGCGTAATGTTAGTATCTGCACCAACGCGCGCATACTCTATCTTGATAAATTGTGCTAAATCATCATCAGTAATAGTTCTTTCATAGCCATATAAGTTAGCATGCATATCCGCCAATTTTTCAGTTAAAACTAGCATTTCTTCTGCGGTCAATGGCTGCAACTTAATCACTGGAGCGTACATATCACGCGCACCGTTTTGAACAAACTTTCCTGTAGCAAGCCGGCTGCGAAGTGCTTCGTATGAATAAACGCCGCGGCGCCGGTCTTCAATTGCTTGTGGCGTCCCGCACATAATGATGCCCAGGTACTTCGCCTTACCCTGCAAAGTGTCATTGTACATTGTCAAAATCTTTTCATAATTATATTGACGACTAATCGCATTCGGAATTTTAAAAATGTTGACCAATTCGTCAATCATGATCATGAGGCCAGCATAACCTGCCTGTCTGAAGAAAGCCGCAAACAATTTGAGATATTCATACCAATCGCTGTCTGAAATGATAATATCCACACCCAAATCTTTTTTAGCTTCAGTCTTATGACTATACTCGCCTCTAAACCACTTAAGCACTTTAGCTTTAGTTTCATCGTCATTAGACATATAAGCGTGATAATACATGTTAAGCAATTTAGCAAAATCAAAACCATGTACTAATTCATTTAATGATGAAATTACTGCATAGATTTTCTTATCTACTTCGGCTTCAAACTTCGGATCATCATTGGCAATACCACTTTGGGCTACCTGGCTCTGCACAGAATTAATCCAACGATCAAGAATTAAGGTTAAGGCCCCACCTTCAGGACGAGTTTTGGTAGAAAGATTTTGGATTAATTCACGGTAAGTTGCTAGTCCCTGTCCTTTAGAACCTTGCAAGCGACGCTCTGGAGACAAATCGCCATCAACCACAACGAAATTTTTGTCCATTACATAATTACGAATTGTCTGCAGTAAAAAGCTTTTGCCTGAACCGTAACGTCCAACGATAAAACGAAAACTTGCACCGCCATCTTGAATAATATCAACATCATGAAGCAGGGCTTCAATTTCTTCTTTACGGCCGACTGTAATATAAGGCAAACCAATCCGCGGCACTACCCCACCTTTTAGTGAATTTAATACAGTTTGTGCAATTCTTTTTGGTACTCTTCTTTTTTCTGGCATTTTATCATCCCTTTAAAAACATTTCTTGTAAATCATCCGCATAATCTTCAATTATTTGTGGCTGATCTTGTTCATTAAATTCGATCACACTATCGCCAATCTCATCCAGCAATTTTTCATTAATATTATCAGCTAAAATCGAAACCATTAGATGGTGTTTTTGCACATAATCTTGCCACGGCTTCCCTTGCAATAAAGCCATTAGTAAAAACATTTCGTCTTTGTCTAAACCGTAGTCATCTTGATCTACTGAAACTTCTACTTCTTGCTCCTGCTTTTGCACTTGCTCTTGTTCTTCTTGCTCAAGCTGCTTTTCCTCATCGGTTAACAGACTATCACGCGTGACAGAAGCATTGGCCCGAATCTTGTCTAAATCAGAAAAATCAATTTTAATCTGATCAATCTTTGCCTGTTTTTTTTGCTGTTGATAAGCGGCAATTCCAGCCATAATCGCCTTTAACACGGCTTGATCAATAAAACGCGGCTTGATTGCGCGTCCTAAATTCAGCTTCTCGCGTACTAAACGATCTACTTCATGCAAAAAAGTATTCAAGTTCGTTCGCTGTCTTGGCACAGCTTCTTCTTGATGAATGTACCACCAACCCTTTTTGTAATAATACTTTCTCACAGCATCAACCTTAACCGTCATTGGCTTTTTTGCTTTTCTGTAGAAAACTGCGAGCTTAAAAACGGGCTGCTCAACGACCTTCGGCTTAGCTACAAAGCTGCTGTAATAAGCTATGCCATATTTTTTAGCATCTAACACCTCTTGCCAAACACATTTTAAAACTTGAACAAAAGCCTCTTTATTCTTTGCAATTACTTTTGAAGATTTCCAGTATGTCGTCTTTTTTGCAAAAACTTCCGCTAACTCTTCTGCCGTATATTTTTGCGGATAATGCAATATTTCATCATCATGATCTTGCTCAATATCTTTGGCAAAATGCTCAGCTATTTTTTCTTTTCGTAAGCCATAATAAAGCACGTAATCCTTTATCCAATCTGCCAAATATGTTTGAATTCCTAAATCGAAATTATTCACATAATTCTTTTTAAAAGCAATCAGTTTATCGTAGCCATCCTGTGGATTATCCACGCCAATATTATTAAACAGCTCATACAAATATACATATGCATAAGATGTACTAGTGCGATGGTAATCCCCCTTGCGAATCTTAGTCCTCCAGGTAAAGTAACTACGCAATTGCCCCACATTCATATCATGATAAGTGGGAAAGAAACGCTTGAAAGCAAAATATTTTTTATATTCATCTTCGTAATCAGCCATAAACTGCCCTTGAATATAAAAATTCTTCTGCCGACCTGTGCTAGGAAGAATACTGTAATCATATAATTCCCGCATTTGTCTGATCTTATCGGGAATCTCATCGTTAACTTGTCTACGCGGCAACCGCTGCTTTATTGGCTGCGCTTGATATTTTTCCTCTGTTTTTTCTCCTGGAATATAAAAATATTGGCTCTTAGCGACATTTGTATCTTGACCATTCATCGCTAATTTAAATGCATAATCTAGCGCCTTCTTAATCGCTTGCTCATCGCGATTATTAGTCAAAACTACGCCTACCCATTCTGCTCCCTTGATGCGAACCGGATCAGTAAAACCAGGCAAATCACGAATCGTTGGAGCAAAGTCACCACATTTTAAATCTAAAACTGCAATACTGCTCTTGCTTGAATTTTCACCATTAATTCGAGAAAGCATAGCAAAATAGCCACTATCAAGTGGAGACATTAATACATAAGTATCCGTTGAACCTGACACAATTGGTTCAAACTTCAATCCATATTTAGCATAAACATATTTAAAAAGCTGATTAGAATCCATTTTTATGTTCCCTTTTTCGTACGTATGTTCTATATTATATCATCTATTTTATTCTCCGTCTTCTTTGCGTTTTTTTATTTTATGTATATGTTTTCGTATTTCATAAACCTTATATTTTAATATTTAGGTGGTTATACCCAGTCAAGTATGTTAGTATAATAACTGTAAGTTAATGAAAGCGTTTTAATTAATAGCTTCCTAGAGAGGACAAAAACTTAATATGAGTACAAAAGAACGTTATTCTCAAGACGAACTTAGAAAAGCAAATCCAATGTTTAGCCGCACTCGTGCAACTATCGAAAGTGCATTTTACGGCAACAACGTACACGAAGTAACTAGTGTTGCTGAAGCTTATAATTTAGCAAAGAAGCAATCAGGCGTTATTGTTACTGACTTGCCAATCTTACACACTAAAGAATTAGGCTTGCCACATGGTGCAACCCAATTGGTTTACAACCACGGTAAGATCTTAGGTAGAACTGCCAGTGCACGTCACTTCGTTGACAATCCTAACGAAGATGCTGAAGCATTGAACGGTAACTTGCGTGAAGATATCTACAAGGGCCACGAACAAAAATACTTAAAGGCTACTGTTTTGGTAGGTCTTGACCCATCATTTACTGTTAAGGCTCACATCATGATGCCAGAAGATCAAGCCTTCAACCTGCTTTCATACATTTTGAACTTCCACTTCTTCGATGATGAAGCTGAAAAGATGTACGCAAAGTCTAAGTTCTATGATGAACCTGATATTTACTTCTACTTCGATCCTAATGTTCAAGACGAAGACTATCCAAAGGGTTTAGGCGTATTCGACGCTCCACATAACTGTGCTGCTGTCTTCAACCTTCGCTACTTCGGTGAACTTAAGAAGGGTACCTTAACCTTAGCTTGGGCTATCGCTCACCGTCACGGCTACACTGCATGTCACGGTGGTGAAAAGTCATTCCACTTTGACGATAAAGACGACAAGACCTTCGCATTCTACGGCTTGTCAGGTTCTGGTAAGTCAACTTTGACTCACGAAATGTACGATGGTAAATATGATATCACCGTTTTGCACGACGATGCATTCATCATTTCACGTGAAGACGGTTCATCTGTAGCACTTGAACCTTCATACTTCGACAAGACCCACGACTACCCAGCAGGTCACCACGAAACTAAGTACTACACTACTATTATGAACTGTGACGTAACGTTAGACTCAAACGGTAAGAAAGTTATCGTTACTGAAGACTTACGTAACAACAACGGTCGTGTTATCAAGACCCGTTACACTAGTCCTCACCGTGTAGACTTTGAAAAGTCACCAATTACCGCTTTGTTCTGGATTATGAAGGATGGTTCATTGCCTCCAATCATCAAGATTGACGACCCAGTTTTGGCAACTACTATGGGCTGTACTTTAGCAACCAAGAGAACTAGTGCTGAAAACTTGCCTAAGGGCTTCGACATGAACACCTTGGTTATCGAACCATTCGCAGACCCATTCCGTGCATACCCTGTATCAGGCGACTACACAGACTTCAAGGAATTGTTCACTAAGCGTGGAGCAAGCTGCTACAGCTTGAACACGGATGCCTTCATGGGCAAGGACATTCCAAAGGAAGTTACTAAGAAGTTAATCGAAGACTTGGCTAACGGCAACATTAAGGATAGCGACTTCAAGCCATTCGGTAACTTCAAGGGTGTAAGCTACTTACCAATTGAAGGCTACGAAGTTCACCTTGAAGACCCAGAATACCAAAAGACCTTGGCTAAGAGAATGCAAGATCGTTTGAACTGGCTTAACAAGTACGATGAAGAACACCCAGAAACTCCAATTCAAGATGAAGCTAAGAAGACCTTGGAAGCTATTATCAAGGAATTAAGCTAATAATTAGGGAAAATAATATTACCTCATATAATTAAAAACACATTTTCTTAATGACTAAAAGACGAGAGTTGTTACTCTCGTCTTTTTTGGTATAATCTTGCATTTCTATTAATTAGCTATATATCTTATATTTATTTTATTTATAGTTTCTTTAATTTATAATAAAATAGATATAAGGAGCTGATATTATGATTTCAAATAAAGAAAAATTAAGTCAAGTAAATTTTAAAATGCCAGAAAAAGATAAAAAAGAAGTTGCTGCTATTTTTAAATATTATGGTTTAGATTTGAGTACAGGAATAAAAATGTATTTAAAAGAGGTTCAACATACTAAAAGTATCCCTCTATCATTAAAACCAACTACTGAATTAGATGCTGCTATTGCGGAAGCTGATCGAGGTGAATTCGCTGGTGAATTTAATTCATTAGAAGAATTTAATCAAGGATTCGATAAGGCTTTGAATGATGAAGATTAAGTATACCCCACTATTCATTCGATCTGCCAAAAAATATAATAGAAAACATTATCCAATGGATAAAGTAAAAAAATGCGTCAAAGCAATCGTGACGAACGATCAAAAATTTTTAAAAAAGCATAAAGATCATCCTTTAGACAAAGGTGTACGAGAAATACATATAGATAGACAGTATAACGATGACTGGTTACTATACTATCTTTTTAACGAATACACTGAACAAATTGAATTAATTTTACTTGATATTGGTAACCATAAACAAACACATAGAATCATCTACTAAAAAGACGAGAGTTAATTGCTCTCGTCTTTTTGTTATGTAGATCTTTAATTACTTTTTTCAATATAGTCTTGTGCAGCTTCAAGCACTCGCATCTTATCATAAACAGTGAGATACTTTTCAGCTTCAGCACGTGTTATCCACTTATCGCCCTTGATCTCTTCTTTTTGCGTAACTACCTCTTGTCCTGCAACATATTTAGCTAAAAAGTAGGTAACCATTTTTTCTTTACCTGCAGCTAATGCATATCGCGTTTTTTGAACAAAATTAAAATCAAATTCTGGCTTTAACCCTACTTCCTCAAATACTTCTCGCTTAGCTGCAGTTTCAGCATCCTCATCATTTTCTAAGTGTCCCTTAGGAAAGCCCCAATTGTCATTAATCACGCTTTGAACAATTAAAAACTCTAATTGACCATCCTCACGTCTACGGTAAATAACTGCACCAGCAGAATGTTCCAATTTCAGTCTCATTTTTATCACCCATTTCATTAATAAGACAATTATTGATAATTATTGATGATTCATATGCCGTTTGCAAGAAATATACAAAAAAATTGACCAAATTAAAATTTGGTCAATTTAAAGCAGACGAAATTATTAAGACTAGTGGAATATTTTAGTTACTTCTTTAAGTTTTTTTCGCAGTAATCCTTGATCTTATCATCATCGGCCTTGAGCATCCATTCACAGGCTGCTTCAGTCTTCATGGTGTCATGGTTGTTTGCTTCCATTTCGTGGTCCCAAATAGCGTCACGAATAGGCATTGAGTTACCCTTTGCCCAATCAAATACTTGGTCCATTTCACGATCAATCATTGCTGTTTGTTCAATTTCTTTTGCATCTGCCATAATTATAAGCTTCCTTTCATCTACATCTTCTATTCTAGTTCTATTAGCTTAAGCTGTTAAATGAAAGGGCTTAATTTATTAATTTTCTAATCTTTGCCGTTAACTGCTTCATCAGCTTGGTTAACGATTCTCACTGCATTAAGTGAACGAGGATATCCAATGAATGGCACATTTTGTTCAATGACCTTCATTAAGAATTCCTTGTCGTTGCCCAATCTAATATTAGTTTGCGCATGTGATAATAATTGTGGTTCACAGCCACCTTGTGCAGCAATGTAGCAAAATGTAATCATTTCGCGGTCACGATCGTCTAAACCTTTTCTGGTGTAGTAATCACCAAAACAATTATCTACAAGCCACTTGTTGATGGTACCCTTCTTGGCAAAATCCTTCATTTGCGGACCAAATAAACGAATTTGCGTCTCTTCACCTTTTTCTAGGCGATTCTTCATCGTTGTGGTTGACTGACCTGGTAGCGGCAAATCTACTCCTCTTGCAGTCAAAATATCGTTAGTTGCTTTGAAAAATGGAAAAACACGACCTAATCCTAAATAGTCAACAGCTTGATACAAAACTTCTTTAGCTTCAACTGGACTAACCCCGTTATCAAGAGCAACGGGAAGCATGACCTTATACTCGTCAATCCCTTGCATCCCTAACAAATAAGCCAGCGTTGACAACATCTTAGTTCTATCAGGCAAATCAACCGCAGCTTGTACTTCATCAAAAGCAAAATGATTAATCCGTTCTAAGGCTTCTGGATCCGTTTTTTCTAATAAGTTAGCATGAATTCTTTGTGCATCTTCTTTAATTGACATGATATTTTCCTTTCTAAAACGATCTCTTCACTACTTATTTAAGTACGTTTCAGACCTAAAGAAAAATATCTATTTTTTATTCTGCGGAATAACTTCTGCTTATGCTTATTAGCAACATTTAGTTAAACGGACAACATCACGGGCAATCATCAACTCTTCATTAGTTGGGATGATCATCACTTGAATCTTGGAATCCGGCTTAGTGATAAACTTCCGGCCATTGCTCTTATTAGCCTCATAGTCAGGTTTTACACCCATATACCTAAAGGCATCCATTATCTGCTTGCGCACTTCTACGTCGCCTTCACCAACGCCTGCGGTCAAGACTATTCCATCGGCGCCGCCCATTTCAGCAAGATATGAACCAATATAACGCACAACACGATTGATAAAGATCTTGCGTGCCAAAACAGCTCGCGGATCATCGTTATATTTCAAGTCACGCATATCTGAAGAAATACCAGAGAGTCCAATTAAACCAGACTTTTTATTCAAAATATCAATCATCTCATCAATTGAATCTCCGGTTTTATGCATTAAGTGTTGCACAAGAGATGGGTCAATATCGCCTGACCGCGTACCCATAGTTACTCCGGACAAGGGACTAAAGCCCATTGAAGTATCATAAGACTTGCCATTTTTAACAGCGGTAATCGAAGAACCGGAGCCTAAGTGACAAATAATTAGCTTTAAGTCCTTCACATCGCGTTGCATCATCTTAGCTGCTTCCAAGGTAGTGTAATGCACGGAGGTGCCATGAGCACCGTATTTCCGCGCACCATACTTTTTGTAATAATCATAAGGAATAGAATACAGATAATGCACAGGATCTAATGTTTGGTGGAAAGAGGTATCAAACACGGCTACCTGCGGCACATCTGGCAAGACATGCATAAAGGCTTCAATTCCCTTAGCTTCGGCAGGATTGTGCAAAGGTGCAAAACCAGCTAAATCCCAAATCTTTTGTAAATTATCCTTGTTAATAATGGCTGAATCTTTAAAATATTCACCGCCATTTACCACACGGTGTCCTACCCCAACAATCTCATGCAATTTCTCGACAGCATGATATTTCTTCAAGTCATTAATCAATAAATTTACCGCAGCTTCTTGATCTGGAATAGCAATTTGCTTTTTATGTGACTCCCCATTAGCTAACACAATTGTAAAGGTAGAATCTGCCAGACCTACACGATCGGCCATTCCTCGTGCTACTACCTTTTCATCAGGCAATGAAAATAATTTAAACTTGAATGACGAACTCCCCGAATTGACCGCCAAAACTTTTCTCATTAACTACATCCCCTAAATATTAGTTATATTTTTCACAAGTAAATTTTCACTTAATAGTATAGCTTATTAGAATAGCCAGTCAAATGATTTTCAAAAATTCAATTAAACAGCAAAGTCAATCAAATATATTGTTATATAGGTAATAATTGCAATTATTTTTTCGAGATGTAAAACTGTCAAAATCATATTTTGATAAATATCAATATTATGTCTCTTTTTTGGAAAATATAAAAAATATATTCTACTTTGTTCAATTTATAACAAAATTTTTGAGCAAACAAAAACTCCAACGCAGTTTTGCATCAGAGTCTTGTTTTATTCAGTTTCGGCTGAAGCAGCCTTAGCTGGGGCATTAGTTGAAGCGTATGTATCAGCACCCTTTGATGAAATTGAATTATTGTTTCTAGCTGGAGCAGAATTATTCATATCTTCATATAAAGGTGCGTTGTTTTCTTCGTAGCCTTTAATTACGGCTGGACCAGATTCAAGATCTTGATCCTTCGGAGTGGTATCGATTTCGGTATCATCTGAAGTCTCATTTGGAGTCTTGACTGGAACTTCCGGCTTATGATTGTCAGGCTTAATTGGTTCTTCTGGAATAGTGTGATCAGTATCATCACTATTTCCGCCATTGCCACCTGGGTTAATAGCAACATAGGTGACAGTGATTGTGACATCGCTGGTAGCTTCTGTAACTTCAGCGGCATCAATTGAATTAATTGCAGTAGTCTTATCGCCTACCTTTTGTTCAATGTGCATTGTGTAGCCTGAAATTGCTTGTGGAATGTAAGCATCCCATTGTGACTTAGCAGGATCCTTAGCATTAGATTCCTTAAATGTCCAATCGCTGTAAACCACTTCACCAGTTACTTCATCGAAGGTTGCAGTTCTAGTGAAGTCAACCTTTTGAGTCTTAGTGATCTTGGTTCCATCTGGCTTAGTTACATTGATTGTACGAGTTGGAGTCTTAGTCAGAGTTTCCATTGATGGATAAGTCTTATTTGGATTGCCTGGAACCTTACCTGTTGGGATCTTATCTTCAGGAGTTTCTGGAGTTACTATGATTGTCTTGTGTTCAATTACAACAGGAATATCTGGATGTCCATTTGGTCCAAATTTCACAGTTTCAGGAACGTCTTGACCATCAACTAGCTTCTAACCTGCTGGAATTGTTGAATGAACATCAACAGTTTCATCGGTCTTACCGTCAACTTTGTCAGTCTTAATGGTTTGACCATCTTCGTCTTTGTAGATAATGTTGGTTGTTTGAGCATTTGGTGTGTAAGTGATATCAACACTTTCTGGATCAGTACCATAAGTTACAGGTTTAGTTGCTATACTTGCAATTGTTGGAGTATATCCATCAATCGTTGGTGTAGTGAATGGTCCCCAATTTCCAGTTGACCAAGCACCATAAGTTACTTTACCAGTAACTTCGTCAACTACAGCATTTCTGTAGATCTTCGCATCCTGAGCAGTTGAAGTTCCTTCGTAACTTCCATTAATTTCAACTTTAGCTATTACATATGCAAACTGACCACTTTCGCTAACTTTGTAGTTTGGATTATCCTTTTGCAATTGCTTTACACCAGCTTGAGTTAAAGCAATGTAGTAAGTACCAGCATCGGTTGGAACTTTATCCAATTTATTACCATCTTTATCAACCCACTCATAATCACTAGGTGTCAAGTTAGCAACATTCAAAGTTTGACCTTCAACTAAACCAGCTGCAGTAAATTGAGCATCATTATCGTCAATTGTTGCTGTTTAACCATCGTAAGTCTTACCAGGAGTGGTATTTGGCTTCTTGTCTAAAGTTACGGTTAAGTCTTTTTGCTTAATTGTAAAGCTTGCATTGCTACTTAAATCCTTAGCAGCAAGAGTTACATTACCTGCACCTGCGTAATTATCAATAGCAGCTTGCAAGCGAGCGAGGCCATCAGTGCTTAGGCTAACAGTGTAGTCATCGGCCTTAGCTGAATTATTTTCAATGGTGTAGTCACCTGCATGTAACTTGTAAGTATCAGCAACAGTGCTACCTGGGAAAGTAAACTTAGCTTCAATATCACCATCAGGACTATTCAAGTCATCAAGTGAAATACCCTTGCCATCGTAAATCTTAGAAGCTGAACCACTTAAAGTTGCAGTACCACTTACAGGATTAATTGTGTAAGTAAATTCACCATTAATCGTTAAGTTGTAGTTTGGATTTTCCGCTTTCAGCTTAGCTTCTGAACTATCCTTGAGCTTCAAGTAGTAAGTGCCTGCATTGATTGGATCACCAGTCATAGCAGTGAACGTACCATCAGCATTCTTGGTGAACCAAGCATAGTCACTAGCAGTTAAGTCAGTTGACTTCAATGTTTGATTCTTTACAAAACCACTATCAGTCCAACCTAACTTGCTCAAAACATCAGCTACTGAAGTAGTCTTTGCATCATAATCACGACTACCTTCCTTGCCAAGAGTTGCTGTAGCAGTTGCAGTAGCACCGTAAGTTACAACAATTTGCGTATTCTTAGTATCACCGTTTACTGTTTCGGCAGGGATTTGACCATTTACAAGTTGAAGTGGAGTTGAGGTAGATGCTCCTTCAACTGTTTGAGTGACAGAAATGTTGTAGCCAGCATGAATTGGAACATCTTGTACGCCCTAGTTACTATCAGCTTTCCAACCACTACCATCAAAGCCTTCAAAGGTGACTCCAGTATCATCACCATTTACTTTAACTTGTCTGCTTAATTTGGCAGTTTGCGTAATTGTGCGATCTGCTTGACCTGGTTCCTTAATGGTAATCGTTCTTGTAACACTCTTATTTAATAATGAATTTGGAACATAGTAAGTAGTTAAGTCATTTCTCATGTACCAAACATCATTATCATTATTCATATAGACCGTATTAGAGTTGTAATTTGGGTTTGCAAATGTGAAAGTTGAGTATGAACCATCATATCTAATGTTAGCCACGGCGTAACCATCACGACTAGGAGAAGTCAATCCAATAGAAGCGTCATTACCCTTAGGTGGTAAACTCCAAGATCCTGAAACTGCGTGGAAAACAGGAGTAGCTTCGTCGCCTGCATCCCAATCTGGAGCCCAATTACCAGTGTAAACAATCTTATTAGTAGCTGTATCTAAAGTACCTGCTTTCTTAAATAATACTTGAACTTGAGCATCTGGATCAATAGTTTTCCCATTATGTTCACCACCAGCAATCTTAAAATGAGCAGTAAGTGTTCTAGTTTGAACTTCATCAGGAATATACAAAATCGTGTGAACTGGCTTTGCTTCATAAACAGAAGCTGCATCTGTATATGCTATTGATGCGTTGCTAGAAAGAGATGTATTTTCTGAATTCCAAGTTGGGAATACAAATTGATTTGCTGGGACCTTATTCTTATTGTCAGCAGGACCACTAGTATAAGCAGTGTAGCCCTTTAAGACCGTAATGCGGCGACTGTCATTAATGGCTACATTACGGTGAGCTACTGGAGTAACAATATTTTTCTTAGTTCCTTGATCATAATACGTAGC
Organism: Lactobacillus sp. A27; assembly: GCF_016742815.1. Classification (NCBI taxonomy): domain Bacteria; kingdom Bacillati; phylum Bacillota; class Bacilli; order Lactobacillales; family Lactobacillaceae; genus Lactobacillus; species Lactobacillus sp. A27. The sequence continues at coordinate 10,358 of NZ_JAEHNT010000109.1, read as the reverse complement.
AGTAATCTGAACATCATTGTAGGAACCTGGCTTCATCCAATTAGATTCATTACCAACGTATTGGAAAGTAGTACCTTCTGGAAAGACATCCGTGTTAGTAACAAGATCTTTAGCCGTTAACTTCGTACCATAATCAATTGTTCTACTCTCGGCCTTTACATTAGCCTTGGTAGTAAGCGTAATATCCTTAACCGTATACCTTGAACCACTTGGCAAAGTAATTACAATATTACCGTTCCTGGTTTCTCCGGCTTTGTCTAGAACCAGACTCTTTTCGCCGTTGTCACCCTGCCATTCAAAGGTAGTTCCGGCAGGCCAAACTTTATTGCCACCAGAGAGTAAATTATTAATTACATTAATAGTCCCATGAGGACCACCTTTAACTGTTACAGGGTTTTCAACAAAATTGCTTAAGTTGCGACCGTCATTCTCTGTGTAACTTGTAGGGCCGTTAGTAAGATCTACTACTTCATTCTTTATATTTTTTACAGAAGGCATGATGGCAAAGGCATCTTCCTTAATTCTTTGCCATTTTATTTATGGTAAAGTACCAACGTTTACTGGTGTAGTTTGAGCACAGCCTAAATCTTTATATGCTTTTTTCACAGCCTTAGCAAACTTTTGCGTTGCTCCCAGATCTTGACTGTCTGGATTAGCAAAGATTAGTGGCTGACCAGCATCAGTAAACCCATTGTTAAAAGTTGTATTGATAATCAAATGAAACTTACCAGAATTCATGTCGGCACTAGTCTGATTAGTTCCAGCTAATTGTAACTGACTAGCAGACATTTGCGTGCCATCAGCTAAGGTAATCTTAACCTGATTTTTAAAATCACTGCCATTAACTGCCTGTTGGATTAGTTGCTTATTTTGACCAACGGCTGCAGGGTATTGTAACCCGAGATTTGCTATTGGATATTTAGTTGGCTTGCCATCGACAGAAATGTTAAGAGTGGGGCTTGCATCACCGCCGGCATTAAAGATATAAATGGGATCGTCTTTTAAACTAGGTGCTGTGATATAGTTAACTTCGATTTCTTGCTTATCCGCATTAGGCAATGCAAGCTGATCAAATCCATTGGTATAAGTTAAATTCAGCTTAAATTTATTAGTTTTAGTGGTATATAAACTCTTTGGCGCAGTCCAATCACTAACACCAGCCGTAATTCCTAGAGCATAAGCTAAAGCGTAGTTTTCGTAGAAATATTCGCCAATTTTTGGCCAGTATACAACAACGCAATTGTTTATTATGGGACAGCTATTGGCTTAATTATTCTATTTACAATTATCAATTTCTTGGTATCCTGCATCGTTCTTGCTTCCTTTGTTCAATACGTGCCATCAATTTTGGCAGTTATCAAATTCAAGCACACCAATGAATTCCCTAACCATGGCTTCAAGCTTCCTGGCGGTTACACAATTCCAATCTTGGCTTTGTTAATTTCCTGCTACATGGTTACTAACTTCACTTGGAAGACAATTTTGGTTGGTGTTGTAGTCGGTGTCTTGGCTGCTGTCGCCTACTTCTTTATTGAAAAAGACGAAAAGGCAGAACAAAAGCACCAACAATATTTAGCTAAAATGCGGCAGAAATAGCTAAAAACAATTAGACGCAAAAAGGAATCGAATCAAATTGATTCGGTCCCTTTTATTTTCACTCGAGATTTACGATAAATTTATCTTGTTCGCTTGTGAACGTATATTCGAATTTAGTATAATTTTATCCGTAGAAAAGCTGAAGCGGTGGCAATCCTTCAAGGAGATGGTGCTTATGAGTGATTTTTAACTCGTATTCCTATCCTAATAGAAAGAAGACGCCTTCGTGTCTGTATCAGATGCGTTACAACTAATGCTAGCATTCGGCTCATTTGTCGTTATGTTAATCTCATTAGTTGTGGAGTTGATTAAGTTCTTTAATCAGCAAAACAAAAAATAACTGCTTTAGCTCTGCAAAGCTGGCAGTTATCTGATAAATCATAAAATTATTGGATAGCACCCGCAGATGCTATTTCTACATTAAGAGGTTGGCTCATTTGCCGACCTCTTTTTCATTACTATTATAGCAAGTTTTTTAAGTCCGTACAAAAATATATCAATGAATTATCTTAACTAAAAATAGCGATGGCACATTCACCATCGCTATCCTTAGTTTTATTCAAATATTAATTATTCAACAGTAACACTCTTAGCTAAGTTACGTGGCTTATCAACATCTAAGCCCTTATCCTTAGAAGCGTAGTATGCAAGAAGTTGAGCAGGTACAACTGTCAAAAGTGCTGACATGTAGTAGTTAATTTCTGGCAAAACAATGTCATCGCCTTCGCGAGCAAAGTCCTTACCAACAATAGTAATTACACTAGCACCACGAGAAACAACTTCTTGAATGTTACCACGAGTAAGATCAGCAGTAACTGGATCATTAATCAAAGCAACTACCGGAGTACCCTTTTCAATTAATGAAATAGTACCGTGCTTAAGTTCTGCCGCTGCAAAACCTTCAGTTTGGATGTATGAAACTTCCTTCAACTTAAGAGCAGCTTCAAGAGCAACAGCATAGTCAATACCACGACCAATGTAGAATGCATTTCTTGATTTAATCAAGTAGTCATCTGCAAGCTTCTTGATCTTTTCCTTACCGTCAACGATTTGTTGGATGCCTTCTGCAGCCATTGCCAAATCTTGACGCAAGTCCCAATCCTTAGCATTTTCATTATTCAACTTTTCACCAAGAGCCTTAGCAAGAACAGCTTGTAAAGCAATCTGAGCGGTGTAAGCCTTAGTTGAAGCAACGGCAATTTCAGGGCCAGCACCCAAGAGCATTGTGTAAGTAGCTTCACGAGAAAGAGTTGAACCTTCTACGTTAGTCATAGTTAAGCTTGGAATGCCACGCTTGTTAACTTCCTTCAAAACAACACGTGAGTCAGCAGTTTCACCTGATTGAGTCAAGAAGATGAAGAATGGGTGCTTGCTCATCATTGGGAAGTGGTAGCCAGCTTCTGAAGCCAAACCAACTTCGGTTGGAATACCAGTGTAATGTTCAAAGAGAGTCTTACCAACTAAGCCTGCATGGTAACTAGTACCGGCAGCAAAGATGTATAAACGGTCTGCCTTAGAAATAGCATCAAGAATATCTTGATCAACCTTTGGTTCACCATTTTCATCAAGGTAGTTTTGTGACATGTGACGCATTACGCCAGGTTGTTCATCAATTTCCTTAAGCATGTAGAATTCGTAAGCACCCTTTGAAGCTGCGTTTGGATCAATGTTCAAAACGTGAGGTTCACGGTCAACTTTTTTACCATCAACAGTTTCAATAGTGTAAGAATCCTTAGTAATGTCACCAACATCCCCATCGTGCAAATCAACGAAAGTCTTAGTTTGGTCCATTACTGAAATAGCATCTGAAGCAATGATGTTAAAACCATCACCGATACCAAGCATCATTGGTGACTTGTTCTTAGCGATAAAGACATGATCTGGTTCAGTATTATCAACAAGCAAGAATGCGTATGAACCCTTAACAAGCTTCAAAGCCTCCTTAAATGCTGAAAAGCCATCCAAATTCTTGTCGCGTGCAATCTTACCGATTAATTGTACAACCACTTCAGTATCAGTATCTGAGTGGAAGTGTACGCCTTGTAAGTACTTTCCCTTCAATTCAGCGAAGTTTTCAATCACACCGTTGTGAACCAAGTAGAAACGCTTAGTTTCATCAAAGTGAGGGTGAGCATTGTCAACAGTTGGCTTACCGTGAGTAGCCCAACGGGTATGACCAATACCTACCAAACCTTGTTCATCTGGAGTCAACTTTTCTTTTAAGTTTGAAATACGGCCAACAGCCTTAGTCAAATATTCATTTCCATTTAAATCATTCAAGTAAATACCAGCTGAATCATAGCCACGGTATTCCAAATTTGTTAATCCGCTTAAAATAATTTCTCTTGCTGGTTTACCAACAACCCCAACAATTCCACACATAAATTTTTCTCCTTTGGTCTAGTTCACTTTCTGACAGTGGACTAGTTTGATTTCATTGTTACAGTTGCAATAATATTCTTTTTTGCCAAAGCGGTCAAGTGATTATTATCGAAATTGGTATAATCGATTTTAGAGCAAAAAAACAGCGGTCAGTTTTAATATACTGATCGCCATTTTGTATGTGTAAATTTAAATTACTTAGTCTTAATATCCTTACCTTCAAAGCTGTCTCTTATCAATTGAGCAATTTGACTAATTAATGGAGCAACTGGGTTAGTTACAGTATTTTGGTCGCCGTAAGCTTCAACAGCTAATTGGTCAACCTTCTTATTGAATTCATTTTCATCAACACCGTAATCCTTGTATGCCATCTTGATACCAACTGATTGAGCTAAATCGATAATCTTTTGAACTAATTCTTCAATCAATTCAGCATCGCTTGAACCGGTCAAACCGATAGCTCTAGCAATTTCTGCGTAATCCTTGTCAGCACGGTAAACTGAGTAATGAGGCCACATAGCAAGCTTTTCTGGACGCTTAGCATTGAAGCGGATAACTTGTGGTAAAGCAATAGCATCGCTGACACCACTTGGAATATCAAAGGTTGAACCAACAGTGTGGGCAATTGAGTGTTCCAAGCCAAGGAATGCGTTTGAGTATGCCATACCAGCAATAGTAGCTGCATCGTGCATCTTCTTGCGAGCATCAAGATCACCATCATATGACTTCTTCAAGTTAGCGAAGATGATCTTAATAGCTTCAAGTGACCAACCACGAGTAAAGTCAGTAGCCATAGTTGAAACGTAACTTTCGATTGCGTGACCTAAAGCTTCAAAGCCTGACCAAGCAATCAAGCGTTTGGGCAATTTTTGTACGAATTGGTCATCAACAATAGAAACATCTGGGGTCAAAGCATAGTCACAAAGGGTGTGCTTAATACCAGTCTTAGCATCGCTAATGACAGCGATTGGTGAAACTTCTGAACCAGTACCTGAAGTGGTTGGAATACATACAAGTTGAACGCCGTTAATCTTTGGGAAGCGAACTACTCTTTTTCTGATATCCAAAAACTTTTGATAAGCTTCTTCAAACTTCATTTCTGGATTTTCGTAGAATAAACGCATTACCTTAGCAGCGTCCATGACTGAACCACCACCGATGGCGATGACAACGTCTGGTTTAAAGATGTTCATTCTGTGAACCCCATCTTTAATGACGTCGGTGCTTGGATCAAGCGTTACGGCCTTGAAGACTTCGTATTCTTTTTGACCACGACGCTTAGAGATAATGTCGGTAATTTCATCGGCAAAGCCTTGGTCAGCTACGCCTTCATCAGTAACGATGAAGAAACGGTTAACGTTTGGCATGTGACGTAAGTAGTTAGCTGCGTTGTGTTCGAAGTAGGTCTTAGAAGGAACCTTTACCCATTGCATGTTGTCACGACGCTTGGCAACAGTTTTAATGTTAAGCAAATCGCGAGCACCAATGTTGTGTGAGAAGGTGTTGGCACCATATGAACCAGTACCCAAGGTAAGTGATGGCAACATATTGTTGTAAAGGTCACCGATACCACCAAAAGCAGCTGGTGAGTTAACCAAGATACGGCATGCATCCATCTTCATTGAGAATTCTTTGATTACTTTTTGATCACTTGAGTGAAGTCCAGCAGTGTGACCACGACCACCGTAATCAAGCAATTCTGAACAAATTCTGAAAGCATCATCATGATCTTTAGCACGGTATAAAGTGAAGACTGGTGAAAGCTTTTCAGCTGAAAGTGGGAATTTTCTACCAACGCCCTTGTATTCAGCAACAATAACCTTGGTCTCCTTTGGTACATCAACGCCGCAGAGCTTAGCAATTTCATAAGCTGACTTACCAGCTACAGGACCTGCAACAGTACCACGTCTTGGATCGATGAAGTGTTCTTCAAACTTCTTAATTTCTTCTTTGCTCAAGAAGTAGCAGCTCCACTTCTTGAATTCTTCCTTAACTCGGTCGTAGATTTCATCATCTACAACAACTGAGTTTTCAGAGGCACAAACCATACCGTTATCGAAGTTCTTTGACAAAACAATGTCGTAAACGGCACGGTCAATATTAGCAGTCTTTTCAATGTAGGATGGGCCGTTACCAGGACCAACACCGATGGCTGGCTTACCTGATGAATATGCGGCCTTAACCATACCAGGACCACCTGTAGCTAAAATGGTTTGAACACCTGGGTTATTCATTAAATCAGTAGTAGCATCCAAACTTGGTTCTTCAATCCATTGAATTGCATCTTTTGGAGCACCCGCAGCAACGGCTGCAGCTTGAATGATCTTACCAGTTTCTACACAACACTTTTGAGCTTGTGGGTGGAAGCCGAAAATAATAGTATTTCTAGTCTTTAAAGCAAGCATAGCTTTGAAGATAACAGTTGAAGTTGGGTTAGTTACTGGAGTAACACCGGCAATAACACCTTTAGGTTCAGCAATCTTGGTTAAACCTAATTCCTTGTCTTCCTCAATTACGCCAACAGTCTTTTCGTGACGTAAACTATTCCAAATATTTTCACTAGCGTACATGTTCTTAGTAGTTTTGTCTTCTACTACACCACGCTTAGTTTCTTCAACAGCCATCTTAGCTAGTGGGTAAGCATTTTGTTCACCTGCAGTAGCAACTGCTTCACAGATCTTATCAACTTGTTCTTGTGTGAAGTTAGCCATTTGGTCTAATGCAACATGTGATCTTTTTACTAAATTATCAACCATGTCGTAAATTTGCTTTTTCTTCTCTTCCTCTGTTTGAGTCTCTTTTGGTTGTGTCTTAGCCATTATTTTATTACCTCTAAGATCTACTAATTCTTGTGAACTAATTTACAATGTCAACTATAGCACAATAAATTTAAAAGTAAACGCCATAATTTCCGTAATTCACTAGTGAACAAGCATAAAAAATCACTCTATAATTTACTCTCAGACTAATGAAAGCGGTTGCTGTTTTTACTAGTTTGTGAATTAACAAACATATTAATTTATATTATTCTTCTGAATTTTTTAAAAGCTTTCCTATAATCACTGGTGCTCGATTGCAAAAATGATAAAATATTAAGTACATGTGAGAAAACTGAGAATATGGGGGAAATATATGAGTGAGAAAAAATCAGAGACTAGTTCTGGATATAAAAGAACCCTAAGCAATGCTCACATTCAATTAATTGCTTTGGGAGGAACAATCGGAACCGGTCTTTTTCTAGGTGTCGGTGACAGTATTCATAGGGCCGGGCCTAGCGTTATCTTGATCTATATCATTGTAGGTATTTTCCTATTCTTGCTTATGCGAGCCTTAGGCGAAATGATTATGTCTGACCTTCATAAACACACTTACATTGATTTTATCGAACAATATCTCGGTAAAAATATCGGATTTATTACCGGATATCTTTATTGGATTAGTTGGATCACTTTAGGAATGGCAGAAACAACTGCCTTAGGAATTTATTTTGAATATTGGTTTCCCAATTTAAAACCATGGATTCCAGGATTAATTACAATTGCCATTTTGTTGATCATCAATCTAATTTCAGCTCGTGTTTTTGGTAATTTGGAATTCAGTTTTGCCATTATCAAAATCGTGACAGTAGTTGCTTTTGTTTTATTGATCGCTTATCTATTAATCACTGGTGGTAAAACATCATTTGGTCCTGTTGCCTTTGCCAACTTAGATGATCACGGTGGTTTCTTTGCTAGAGGTACTAAAGGATTTTTGCAAGGTTTCCAAATGGTTATCTTTAGTTTTATTGGAGTTGAACTTATTGGTTTAACTGCTGCGGAAGCCCAAAATCCTAAAACTACCTTAAAGCGAGCAATTAATCAGTTACCTGTTCGTATCATTTTGTTTTATGTAATGGCAATCTTAGGTATTTTACTAGTGATCCCTTGGTCAAAAGTAGCAACTAACTCCAGTCCATTTGTTCAAGCACTTGGAGCTACGGGAATTAGAAATGCGAGTTTAATCATTAACTTCGTTGTAATTTCTGCGGCGGTTTCATCTACCAATAGTTTTTTATACAGTGCGGGACGACTTTTGTTCTCAGTTACTTTCCACGGCAAAGGCAAGTGGAATCAAACTTTTGGTCACCTATCCAGACGGCAGTTGCCACAAAATGCTTTAATTTTGTCAGCATTATTTATGGCCTGCGCACCACTGATTACCTTGATTATCGGCGATCAAGCCTTTAACTTTATTTCATCTACTTCAACAAGTATGTTCTTGATCATCTGGTGCTTAATGGTTTTGACTCACATTGCTTACAGAAGAAAAACACCTGAAAATAAGTTAAATGACTTCAAAATGCCTGGCTTCCCTTACGTTGATTATTTGATTCTATTGTTCTTCGTATTGATGATCATCTTACTTTTGATTTTACCAAGCTACCGCATCCCAATGATTTCAGCTATCGTTACTTTCATCATCTTGTACTTAATCTCCAAACTATGGGGTGACAAAAAAGAAGCTTAAAAAAAGACGCGACAATGTTGCGTTTTTTTATTCGTCTATTTTTTGATAATTTTTGCAGGTACGCCAGCAACTACTGTGTTTTTCGGCACATCCTTAGTAACCACTGCTCCAGCAGCTATTACAGCATTTTCACCCACAATTACGCCTGGACAAATGGTAGCCCTGGCACCGATCCAGACATTTTTCTTGATAAGTACTGGCTTTAATTCGAGTTCTTTTCTCTGCTTAGGTTTTAAGCCGTGGTTAACGGAAAGAAGATATGCACCTGGTCCAATTAAAACATCGTCTTCAATGGTGATGCCACCTAAGTCAACCATCATCACATTGGAGTTAATAAAGACGCGTTCACCTATTTTGATGTTGTGGCCGTAATCCGTGTAAAATGGCAATCTAATTTCTGTACTCTTGGGGATTTTTTGTCCTGTGATTTCACTGATTAATTACCGCGCTTCACATTCATAATGACGCTGCGCGTTCAAGTTCTGCAACAAACGCTGATTTTGTTCGACAATTTGGCTCAGATCATTTATATGATCTGAGTTTTTTTATTTATTACACAATTTTTTAAAATATTAGTGGATTTATTAAATAATGAGTGTTATTATTGAAACTGAAATTTAGGTAAGCTAATTCAATTTTTAATTTGTGAAAGGAGGCGGCAATATGCAAACTAGAAAAAATGCTGTTTTATTAGCATTTATGATGATTTTGACTAGTTTACTATTGCTAGTAAGTTTATCTGCAAATATTACTCATGCTGCAGAAAAGGGGTCTACTTTAAACGGGCAGACACAGCAGTTTAATAAAGGTGAAGGAAACCCCAATTCGAAAGATTCGAAATCTGATTCAGAAGAAGCTACTCCAAGTAAAAGAACTAATTCTGAAGATAATTCTACTACTCAATCAAATCAGACGGCCACTGTAACGATTAATAAAATCGCTTCTGATACCCAGAAACAATTGGCCGGTGCTCATCTTCAAATTTGGGAGAATGGCAAGCTAGTACAAGACTTTACTACTACTGGTGAGGCAAGTGTGTTCAATCTGCCTAAAGGAGAATATACAATTAAAGAAGTATCGGCTCCTAAAGGATATGATGTAGCAAAAGCAAAGCCATTTACGGTTGCTGATGAAAATATTACTACTATTGGTACTACTGTAGGAGCTGGTACAGGTAAGACAGGTAATAAGATTTACATCGATTCTGGAAAAGAAGAAATTTATATCTATGGTCAAAATGGTCGAAAGGACTTAGGATATTGTTTCAATGCTCAAAAACATTATCCTGATCGTGATGATCCTGATGATGACAAAGGTGTTTCCTATGATAAAAGAAGCATCACAGATGGCTCTCCAGTTAATCAATTCATGGGTACACCACGTGAGTCAAAAGATGAAGATAGCTTAAAGGCTATTAAAACTATTATTTGGAATGGTTTTGCATCAAATCCAGATAATGTTCAAAAGAAATATGGCTTAACAGATGATGAATTGTACCGGATTACCCAGCGTGCCATTTGGTACTATACTGATTCAGGTATACTTGATTTAGGGATACCTAATGATAATCTTGACAGAAATGTTAGCGATGAAGTATTGCAAAATGCTTTAAACGATATTATTAAAGTAGATCCAAACAGTCCAATTCCTAGTGGAATGGCAATAGATTTCTTTATTCCAGATAATAATCATACAAATTACCAAAATGTTTTGGCTGCTTCATTTACTTCAACTCAGACTAAGGCTGGTAAGCCGGTTCCAGTTACATTAGTAGATAATCGTTCATCAGTAGATAATCATTCTTCAGAAGATAAAAAGCACAACAATTCTGAAGATAATCATTCTTCAGTAGATAAAAAGCACAACAATTCTGA
>NZ_JAEHNT010000108.1:0-422 GCF_016742815.1 Lactobacillus sp. A27 | reverse complement strand
GAACGATGTAGCTGATCAGAACTTTGCCTCGGTTGGTACGCCAGAAGTAGCAGGCTATACGCCTGATAAGAGTCAGGTTGCACAGGGTACTGTTAAATATGGCGATCCAGATAGTGCTATAACTGTAACGTATAAAGCAAATTCACAGGTAATTAAAGTTAACTTTATCGACGACACTACAGGTAAGACACTTGATAGTAAACCATTATATGGTGTAAGCGATGCAGATGCTAACTACAATACTAAGGCCGATATTAACAATTATAAAAAGCAACATTATGTTTTCGTAAGTGATAGCAGTAATGGACAAGATTTGATTTTTGATCATGATGATCAGTCAATGCAATTATATGATGTCCACTTTACTCACGCTACCAACCCAGATAGTCGTCAAGATACTGTCACTCGTACGATTACCTACA
>NZ_JAEHNT010000107.1:0-211 GCF_016742815.1 Lactobacillus sp. A27 | reverse complement strand
GTTCAACTTAATGATTTTCTTTTGCTTAGAACTAGGATAAAAGCGAAGCTTAACGCCAAAATGATAGGCTAAGCTGCTCATTCTCTTCATGATTTCACCTCCTTCTGTAGATTAGATATTTATATTGTACAGGGAAGTCGAACGTATGTCTCTATTTTTAGAATAAAAAAAGCTGACTGCTAGGTCAGCTTGGCCCTATCCATCCCCGCAT
>NZ_JAEHNT010000106.1:0-216 GCF_016742815.1 Lactobacillus sp. A27 | reverse complement strand
CTACCTCCGTCTGGTTGAACCAGACGGCTTTTATATTTTATCAAATCTCAAATCCTTTGTCAAGAACTTTTTTGATTTGTTTTTCCGCCGCCTTGGCTCTCGCCTGACGACATTTAAATATATTACTCGTTTTGCTTTAACTTTGCAAGTCTTTTTTTCAAAAACTTTTTTAAAGCTCTCGAGCTCTTCGTCATCTCTCAAGACGACTTTATTAAT
>NZ_JAEHNT010000105.1:0-425 GCF_016742815.1 Lactobacillus sp. A27 | reverse complement strand
TATGTAGGACACAATCGAAGCAATTATAATGCTAAGCACTACTTAGCTGTTAGACAATATCAAGCAATGCCTTTTGCCTTTTCTGCTCTTAATAACTATGAAGTCCAACTGGCAGAAACAGTAGTCATCAATAATGAATTATTGGCTAAGCCTAAGAATATTCGTGATGCTTATAGCTTTTTACGTGTTAAAGAAATTGATAGTCTCGCTCTTGCCAATGCGATTCAAAACTATCAGAAAGCTTGGAACAACTATCGCAAGATTGGTCATGGAATTCCGACTTTTCACAAAAAACGCAGCGACTGGTCATATCAGACCAACTGTCAATATCCTAAGCAGTCAGAAGCCTATCTTGATAACGGGACAGCTAGGTTTATTGATGCTAAACATATTAAATTGCCTAAGCTGGGAATTGTCCGCATTGC
>NZ_JAEHNT010000014.1:0-28772 GCF_016742815.1 Lactobacillus sp. A27 | reverse complement strand
TCCGTATCTAAGCAAGTTGGTGTTCTGGTTGGCGCAAGCTAACGAGCCACTAAGCCCTAGACTTCAGTCTAGGGTAGTTGACTATTAGTTAAAAGTAAATCTTCTATTTATCCTTTTTTACCGAAATGCCTTAAACTATAATTTAGCAATCAAGGTTCTCGCTGAACCTAATTCACAAAATACATGGGAGAGAGATTTTTAATGAAGAAATTAATCTTTTGGGGTGCGATTTTTGCTATGTTTTTGATTGGCGGAGGTGGCGCTGGCGCCTATGTTAGTCACAATAATGCCGTTCAACGCAACAGTCAGAGTAATTCTAATATGAAGTCCAATACTAAGGAGAAAAATAGTAATTCTGCTGATGTAGACAAGAATTCTAATTCAAGTTCAGATATTTCCAGCTCTAGCAGCAGTTCCGACAAGGACAAGAATAAGGAGAATAAGGATCATCAAGATAAGGACAAACAATCTAGTTCTGCCTCATCTTCATCCAGCGACAAGGATGCCGATGCTCAATCTAGTTCTTCAAGTAGTACCAAGCAATCAAGCAGCCAATCTAATCAATCTTCTAGCAGCGCGCAATCATCAAGCACCCAGAGTTCAGATGCTTCAGATAATAAGTAATTGCTGCGGGTCTATGAACTTGCTATAATATGTAATGAAAAAGAGGTCGGCAAATGAGCCAACCTCTTAATGTAGAATCGCGTAAGCGGTGCTATCAAATATTGTTACTTATTCAATAACTGCCGGCTCTGCACAGCCAAAGCAGTTATTTTTTTCGTTGATCAAAAAACTTAATCAACTCAACAACTAATGCAATTAGAGTAACGACAAATGTGCCGAATTCTAACATTAGTTGCAACGCATCTGCAACAGACACGAAGGCTTCCCCTTCCAGGATAGCCACCACTTCAGCTTTTCTACGGCTAAAATTATACTAAATCCAAATATACGTTCACAAGCAAACATTATAAAGAAATTTCCTAAAAGCAGTTAAATTTGCTTTTATTTGCAGAAGTCGGTAGAATTATTATTGATTTTTCATCTATTTATTTTCTAAATAAAGGGGTAACAACTTTGACTGAAGAAGAAAAGAACGCTCAAGCACAAGCATATAAAGAAACAGAAGAAGAAAACGACGATCTTAAAGTCGTAATGCCAGAAGCTAATAAGACTACTATGCCTAAGGAAGAATTCAAGGAACAACCTGATTACTTGAAGGTCTTCGCTAACTTCTACATTGCTCAATTTGATGAAGATGACCTTGAAATCATCAACCTTTACGATGAAAATCACAACATGGTTGATATTAACAGTTATCTCTTGAACAACATCCACTTCCCACGTAAGAAGTTGGTTGAACACGTTTTGCAATACCATGATTACAACTTTAAGAACTTACTTGATGTAATGGTTGAAAAGACCGGTGTTAAGCCAGAAGCCATGCTTACTTACGAAGCATGGGAAAAATGGTACGAAGAACAACGTGCTAAGATTTCTTCATCACTTTCATAACTTATATTGAAAAAGGCTCCCGAGTTGGGAGTCTTTTTTTGTGTTCAAATATATTCAATTGAGAAGGGTGTTCAGTATAACTGACAAAAAGCGCAAATTTTGTCAGTTATATCGAACACTCTGCTTTTTTAAACCCAAAATTAAAACATAATTATTTTACTTGCAATGTGAACTAAAATAGACGAAAATGAATGTATTAAAAGGAAAATGTCATCATGGCATTTTCTTTTTTTATTAATAGCTACAATTTATTTGTGGGAGATATATAAATGAATACTAAGTCAAAACGTATGAGCGCGGCTGGCTTGCTGATCGCCATTGGTATTGTCTATGGCGATATCGGTACTAGTCCACTTTATGTTATGAAGTCTATTGTCGAAGGCAATGGCGGTATCGGAAATGTTAACCGCGATTTCATCATCGGTTCCATTTCTTTGGTTCTTTGGACCGTGACACTACTAACTACCTTACAAACGGTTTTGATTGCGCTAAAAGCAACCAACCATGGTGAAGGTGGTATTTTTGCTCTGTATACTTTGGTTAGAAAGAGAGCCAAATGGCTGGTATTGCCTGCTTTGATCGGTGGGGCTGCCATCTTAGCCGATGGTACGTTAACTCCAGCCGTAACTGTCACCACCGCGATTGAAGGGTTAAAAGGTCTTCAATTTGGTGGCAATGTTCCTGTTTCTACCCAGGAAATGGTAATCATGATTACCGTAATTATCCTGCTGCTGCTCTTCTCTATTCAAAAGATGGGAACCAGTATCATCGGTAAAGCATTCGGCCCTATCATGTTTATCTGGTTCACCTTCTTAGGCGTCATGGGTGTTATCAACATGGCTGGCGATTGGTCAATCATTCAAGCGATTAACCCAGTTTATGCCATTAAGTTACTCTTCAGCCCTTATAATAAAGCCGGAATCTTTATCTTAGGATCGATCTTCCTGGCTACTACTGGTGCTGAAGCTCTTTACTCTGATGTAGGACACGTTGGTAAAAAGAACATCATCGGTTCATGGCCATTTGTATTTGTTTGCTTGTCACTCAACTACTTTGGTCAAGGTGTTTGGATTTTGAACAACCCAACTTTCCGTCCTGCCGACGGCGGCGTGCTTAATCCATTCTATGAAATGATTCCAATCAACATCAGATTGTTCGCTATCATCTTGGCTACTGTTGCCGCTGTTATTGCTTCACAGGCTTTGATCACCGGATCATTCACTTTGGTCGCTGAAGCCAGTGGACTTAAGTTCTTGCCAAGAATGAATATCGATTACCCATCAACAGAAAAAGGTCAGATCTATATTCCTTCCATCAATAAAGGAATCTGTGTTGCTACTATCGCAATCGTTTTGTACTTCCAAACTTCTGCTCACATGGAAGCAGCCTATGGTCTTTCCATCACGATTTCAATGCTTGCAACTACCATCTTGCTTTATGAATGGTTAGTATTGAAGAAAATTAACCCACTTTGGAACTGGATCTTCTTGATCTTCTTCGGTGTTCTTGACATTATGTTCATGATCTCAAGTTTAACCAAGTTCACCCACGGTGGTTACGTATCACTCTTCATCGCTGGTGTAATCGGCTTCATCATGTATGTTTGGTACTACGGTAACAAGGTTCGTGATAAACGTGAATCTAGAAATGCTTATGTTCGCTTAGACGAATATACCGATATGCTTACCAACTTAAGTCACGACGAAGATTATCCAACTTACGCTACTAACTTGGTTTACATGGCTAACGTTAAGTACAACAAGTTTATTAAACGTGAAATCTTGTACTCTATTTTGGATAAACGTCCAAAGCGTGCTAAGGCCTACTGGTTCGTCACCGTTAACGTAACCAACGAACCATTTACCGCCGAATATGCCGTTAATACCTACGGTACTAAGAACGTAATTAACATTCAGCTGTACTTAGGCTTCAAGAAGCAAACTAGTGTGAATGTCTACATTCGTCAAATCGTTCACGATTTAATCGCTGACGGCACAATCGAACCACAACCACAGGAATACACTACTACTCCTGGACGTGATGTCGGTGACTTCTCATTCGTTATCGTTAACGATGTCATCAGTCCTCAAACTCAATTAGTTGGTTATGAAAAATGGTTAGTCGAAGCTCGTGTTCGTTTGCAAAACTTGTCTTCTAACCCTGCTTCATGGTTCGGTTTGGAATACGCAGATACCGTCATTGAACGTGTACCATTAATCTTAGGTAGACCAAATCCATCTTACATTAAACGGATTAAACCTAAGGATTATTCCACTGCGAAAACAAAATAACTAATAACAACTAAAAAAGGCCCCCTGATGGGAGCCTTTTTTAGTGCATAAAATTTATATGGGTATAAGTTATAAAGGCCGCAGTGTAGTAGCAAGCACTGTAGTCATCTTCATTATAGAATTCAATATAAAAAAAGCTACTCTTTAGCCTTAAAAAATAACAAATTAGTAAAAATGACAAAAAAATAACCTTGCTCAGCAAGGTTATTTTATGTTTTATTACCAAATTACAACGCGTTTTTCAGGATCGAGCCACATGCCATCATGCTCAGTTACATCAAATGCCTTGTAGAATTCTTCCTGACATTGTGATTGAACATTGGCACGTTCTGGACCTGGAGCGTGAACATCAACTGATACTTGAGTCTTGATACTCTCTGGTAATTGCTTAGTTGCCCAAACGCGAGCAAAGTTTTCAAACAATTCCTTCATGTTGCCGTTTTCGCCCTTGTTAGCTTCAACAGCAGCGGTCAAACCACCTTGGTCAGCAATATTTTCTGACACAATTTGCTTACCGTTAAGAGTTACTGGACCATACTTAATGCCGTCAAACAAATCAATTTCAGCCTGAGTACGCTTCTTAAATTCAGCGAAGTCCTTTTCAGTCCACCAATTCTTCATATTACCAAATTCATCGAATTGAGCGCCGTTGTTGTCGAAGGCGTGAGAAATTTCATGGGCAATTACGACACCGATACCACCATAGTTCAAACTACGTGATTGCTTCAAGTCGTAGAATGGCTTTTGTAAAATTGCAGCTGGGAAAGTCAAATCGTTTCTTTGTGGATCGTAACATGCGTTAACGAGGTTACCTGGCATAAGCCATACGCTGCGATCAACATCTTGACCTAGTTTTTCCAAATTGTACTTAATTTGTTCTCTACCAAATTGAGCTTCATTAGCATAAAGACTAGCCTCTGGATCAACAGTCAAGCGATCGTAGATTTCTTCGATCTTATCTGGGTAACCAATCTTCAAGATCAAAGCACGCAACTTAACAATTGCCTTATCCTTAGTTTCTTGCGAAAGCCATGAATTTTCGCGGATTCTCTTTTCATAAACGTTAAGCATCTTGTGAATCATGTCAGTGACATCGGCCTTAGCTTCTGCACCGAAGTATGTTTGACCATAGTAAACACCAACTACTTCGCTAAAGTCACTGTTAGCGATGCGGTATGCTTGCTTAACACCGCTTGGAAGTTCAGGTTGACCAGACAAAGCTTGGCTAAATGGGAAGACTGCTTTACGAAATTCTTGTGACAATGAACTAGCTACACCATTAACGAACTTAACTAACATCCAGCCCTTAATTTCTGCGAAGTTATCTTCATTCAAAAGTTCTTCAGCGTGGTCTAAGTAACGAGGCTCAGTATTAATTATGCGTTCTGGCTTCTTAGCAAAGAGTTCACCTAAGAAGTAATCCATCTTGAATGACTTGAACTTATCAGCAAAATCAGCGCGAGAAATTGGGTTATAAGCAGCTGGATAATCAGCCCATTCTTCGGCAGACTTAACTACCTTGGCAATTTTAGCATCATATGCCAAAGCCTTTTCTGCATAATCTTCCGCTTCAGACTTGCTAATACCGCTCATTGTTAATAAGTTGATTGATTGCTTCTTCAATACGGCTAACAACTTTTCTGCAGCTGGAGTCTTATAAGTAGTAGTATCTGGCAAAAATGTGCTTGGGCCACCAAATTGCAGTGAATGAATCTTAGTATTCTTCATATCTGCTTCTACTGAGAAATCAAATGGCATAGGAAAACCATTTCTAAAGAAGTCAGCAGCTTTCAAAGTAAAGTCAGCGAAGTTGCGCAAATCTAAGATTTCATGCAGATCTGCTTGAATTGGATCTGCACCATCCGCATTTCTTCTGTCAAAATTCTTAGCAATCTTGTAAAGTGCTACAGCCTTTTCAAAATTAGGCACATTTGGTAAATCTTTTTTACCATCTGCAAAATCCGCAAAATCTTGCATCAATTCTTTTTCAATATTCAAATCAATACCGTCAAAACTACTAGTTCTTGAACGATCTGATGGAATCTTAGCATTCTTTAACCATTCTGAGTTAACGGCTAAGTATAAATTATCTTGTGGACGAGCTGATAAATCTGCTTCGGTAATATCGCCAGCACCGCCGCGTACAGTCATTTTATTATTCAAAGAGAAATCCCCCTTTATTATCAAATTAATATTAAATCATTTTAATTATATCATTTTTATTTAATTCAGTCTGCAGTCTACTTATATAAAGTAAGCTTTTTGGCTAATTTTGCATAAATTGGTATCATCATGACAATCATTAAAGCAA
This sequence comes from Lactobacillus sp. A27, assembly GCF_016742815.1. Classification (NCBI taxonomy): domain Bacteria; kingdom Bacillati; phylum Bacillota; class Bacilli; order Lactobacillales; family Lactobacillaceae; genus Lactobacillus; species Lactobacillus sp. A27. The sequence goes on along the minus strand of NZ_JAEHNT010000014.1, from coordinate 22,655 downwards.
TGACGATTGCTGCAACCCAGAAGAAAGGAATATAACCAGCCTGGTCAATAACTAAACCACCAAATAGTGGACCAAAGGCTCTCCCAATACCACTGGCAACCATTGTTGCTCCCTGATACTTACCCTTACTTGTTTTAGGTGATAAATCATTCACATAGGCTGGAATAGCTGGGAAAGCAGTTGATTCACCCAATGTCAAAATAAACATTGATAGTGCAAAATGAGCAAAATCTTTGGCAAAGACTAATGTAATAAATGATAGTGAAAACATGCAGATACCAAAAATGATCTGATGGAAAAGATTTTTAAAAATATTAGGAAATCTAGCTAAAATTCCTTGCATAATTACAATCACACTAGCATTTAAAGTCCAAAGCAAACTGTACAAATGGAACGGGATGCCTAGTGAAACCATATAAACGGACAAGTTAGATTCCCAGTTCATGTACATTAACCAAGTAATACCTAAAGTAGTGAAGAAAGCCATCGTCATAATAAAGTTGCGCTTAGGCATAGGAACCGCCTTTTGTGTATCTCCGCTTTGTCCTTTAGCAACTCTTTCCTTATGAAAGGCAATGATTGGTCGATAATTAAATAAAGCATTGATGAAAGCAACAACGAAGAGCAGCGCAGCAATCACAAACAACAATGTAACTGAGTAATCATACAAGTATCCCACGATCAAAGTACCGGTTACCACACCCAGATTTTGTGAGAAATACAGCACATTGAATACATATCTGCCCGGATGATGTCGCAAACTCGTGGCAATCGAGTTAATTAGAGTACCGTTCCAGCCGCCTAAAAAGCCAGTGATCGTTAGCCAAATCCAATATTCAGGCCAGCCGTGGAAGATTGCCATCAAGAATAAAACAGCCGCATCAAGGCCTACGCCCCATAAGATCAACGGATACGGGTTGTATTTATCATAAAGGCGTCCGGAGATGATTGACCCCAGAATATTTCCCGCACAGTTACAAAATAAAACGACCCCAATCATAGAAAGGCTGATGTGCAACTGTTTATTTAAATAAACTGAAGTCAGTGGCCAAATAAAACTTGCTCCAATCCAGGTAGCTAGTTCACCTAAAATCAGCCAACGTAATTTGATTTCATCGCTTTGTATTTTTCCATGCGCAAGTTTCATTTAATCATTTCCTTTCTTACTTCATTATTCATTCTTAACCTTAAGTGTAACAAAAAAAGAGTGATCTTGGACAAGACCACTCTTGAAATATGATGGATTAATTATCAATGCTAACTCACCACGGTAATTCCTTACCCTTTGGTTCTCCCCAATCTATCTCATGATCACGAATTCCATCATCTTTCCACCCTGTAAATAATTCGTGATTATCTTTAGGCTTATATTTAAAAAAACGCATTTCTTCTACCAATTTATTTAGCTCTTTCTTGATCATATTATGAAAAAGTATATTCTAATTTAACCTTCTACAACTTTTTCTTTTCGCCTTTTAAATTTTGAATCTTAGTAATATCTTCTGCAACTTCCAAGCATCCCAAATACTTTCCATTTTCATCGTGCACAGCATAATAGCGCAAATACAATGTTCTCCCCATCTTTTTAGGAGTAAACCAATATTCGATTTCATCACGCTTGCCTTCATGAAAAGCTTTAAAAATCTTCTCAATCAACGGCCGACTCTTAGCCGTATGACAGGAGAAAACTGAATTGCCAATCGCATTTTTAGAATGCGGATAAATTGCGGCACCACCGCCAAAATAGGCTACCTTGTCATTTTCATCAATAAAAGTTAAAGCAAATGGCAATAGATCCAAGATTGCATTCAATTGCTCTAAATTAAGCGCACCTTCCTTGAAGTTGATAAAGAATGAACTCAAATTTTTAACATCAACTGGACCTGCACTATTTTTAGGAAGCTGAGGCTGCCAATTCATCGGCTCACGAATCAAAGTATAGCCAATCTGCTTTTCCTCATTTTTGACATTGTACCAATCTTCTTGATTTGCGACTTCATCAATCATCGGAATCATGATCTCTTCTTCCTTAAAGATCATTTCTAAGACTTCGTGGCTGGCTTTTTTAATTACTTGGTCTAACTCATCTATCTTCACCTGATCTTGGTTAGCGACCTTCTGTGCATCCCTAATCAATGCGCGAATATCATCATCCACACCCCACATTACTTCCGGTGGAGCTGTGATGCCATACTTATTCATAAGCGGAAAAAGTGAAGTCTCCTTTCTGCGATAATGCTTATCGATCGTCGCCAGATCCTTCAATTCTTGCCTAATTTTCTTCAAAGTGTCTTTTCCCTGCCCATATTTAGCTAAATCTGGCAAAAGTGCGTCATTGATCAAAGATTTAATTACCATGTTTTCCAGTTTAATCGTATGAACGGGATGTCCAGGAATCGCAAAATCAGGATTTTCTTCATTTTGCTTAATATTGCCCTTGAACACATCCGCATGGACATTACACAAATACTGAATATCTGCTGGATTCAACCCTTGCTTGATCAATTCCCGTTCAGCTGCCGTAATCTCAGCCACGTCCACTTGATCAAACTCTTTTTGAAACATTTCCTTGGCCGTTTTAAAATCACCGCCATTTTGAATATAATGCAAAATCTTTAAAATCGCATCTTGTCTTTTTTTATCAGTCATTGATTACCTTATACCCTTTTTCTTCAAACGCTTTTTTTACCTTCGCCAAATCAATTTTCATGGCTTGAGCTCCAAGCGGAATCGTCATTACTCTACCTACCGTATTAAGCAAACCTGGAATCTTAATTCGAGTAAAACCACAATCATACATAATCTGAACAAAATCCGGATATTTATCCGCCATCTTTTTAATTGGTAAATTAAAGTCGATTATCTTAGCTTCATTTTGAGACTCAGCCTTCTTTTTCTCCTGCATCCCCAGCTGCTCTTTTGCCGCCTCTGACATGCGTTCAGGTGACCACACAGGATACCAAACTAGCCGAATATCACATTTACTAATGCCATCAACCTGCAAAACTGCATTTTGAATGCTATTTTGCAAATAATCAGACAGTGGACAACCCATAATAGTCAAAGTCATCTTGATAGTGGCTTTTTCTTTTTCAATATCAATACTGTAAATCAGGCCCAAATTAACTACATCAACCTGTAATTCTGGATCAATTACCTTAGTCAATGCCGTCATAATTTGATCTACTTGTTTTATATTTTCTTCTTTCATCTTTTTCCTATCTAGCAAAAAAGTCTGGAAAATCTTCCAGACTTTATTCTACTTTATCGCTGTAATTTATCCCAGATTACTACCTTGCCTGCCTTCATCGATTTAGGCACATCAATGATGCGCTGATTACTAGAACCTCTGAACTGCAAGGTTAAATCCTTTAAATCATTCATAAAACGACCGTCGACTAAAATATCGATCTTCGAAAGCATTTCTTTTTTATCAGGCGTCTCTTTTTGCAATTCGTCCCAAGTATAACCTGACCAAGACCAAATATCTTTTTTATGACCAAATTCTTTTCTAATACGATTAATAATTCTTAGACAAACATCAGTATTCAGGAAAGGTTCGCCGCCCAACAAGGTTAAGCCTTGCACGTAGGACTGAGACAAATCATTGATAATTCTGTCTTCCAATTCTTGAGTATATGGGAAACCATAATTAAAGTTTTGTGCTGCTAGATTGTAACAACCAGGGCAATCAAACAAACAACCTGAAACATATAGACTACAGCGGACGCCTTCACCATCGACAAAGTTAAAGGGCTTATAATCAGCTACTTTATGCTTAGAATAATCCTTTGATAACCATTCACCCGGCTTAGGGTTCTTAGGCTTACGATGCAATCTTTTTAGCTTTTTTTGATGCTCAATCTGCGGTTTATATTGGTCTGGATCGACAAACATGGTATCGCCACCCATATTAACCTTGATTAAGTTGCTGCGAATGTCAGGCCCTTCTTGTGGATTTTTATCTTTTTCAGGCATTAGTATTCACCATTCTTAACTTCTTCTTCAGTAGCCAAGCTATCTTCCATGCCAAAATCCATATGTTTTACACGGTGAATAATTTCTTCGTGACGGCCGTGAACCATCGGTCTCTTCAATGGGTTACCCAAGTAGCCACAGGTTCTCTTAACACAATCACAAGTTGCAGGATCATGGTTACCGCACTTAGGACATTGAAAGCCTTTAGCCGTAGATTCAAATTCACCGGCAAAACCACACTTGTAGCATTTATCAATTGGTGTGTTGGTTCCGAGATATCCTACCTTGTCGTAAGCCCAATCCCAAACAGCTTCTAGAGCTGCCGGATTTTGCTTCAAGTTAGGATATTCGCAATAATGGATAAAGCCACCAGCTGCATAATATGGATATGGTGCTTCGAAGGTTAACTTTTCAAAAGGTGTTGGGTGTTTTCTGACATCATAGTGGAATGAATTAGTGTAGTATTCCTTGTCTGTAATATCTTTGATTTTGCCAAATTTTTCCGTATCAAGACGGCAGAAACGATCAGTTAAACTTTCACTAGGAGTTGAATATAAACTGTAGTGCCAGTGGTACGGATCTTCTTTTTCCCATTTAGCACACAAGTCGTGCATGCGTTTAACAATTTCAATAGTAAAATCATGCGCTTCTTCATTGTGTTCCCAATCAGGACCGTAGAAGACAGTCCCCACCTCGTACAAACCAATGTAGCCTAATGAAATAGTAGCACGACCATTCTTGAAGAGTTGGTTGACATCATCACCGGGCTTAAGTCGTTTACCAAATACACCATATTGATACATGATTGGAGCATTTTCTGGCTTAGCTTGAATAGCGCGACGACCCTTAAAAGCGAGTGCTTGATGACAGGTCCGCATACGTGTATCAAAGATCTTCCAGAAAAGTTCTTTATCGCCATGACTTTCCATCGCAATTCTAGGCAAGTTCACGGTTACTACACCGAGGTTCATTCTACCTGAGTTTACCTCATGACCGTTTTCATCTTTCCAGCCTTGCAAGAATGAACGACAACCCATCGGTGCCTTGAATGAACCGGTGATTTTTTTAATCGTGTCGTACATCAAGACATCTGGGTACATTCTCTTAGTAGAACATTGAATAGCCAATTCTTTGACATAATAATTAGGATCGCCAGGATGAAGATTCAAACCCTTTTTGATGGTGAACACTAGCTTAGGGAAGATAGCTGTTCTTCTTTCTCTACCTAAACCTTTAATTCGAATTCTCAAAATATCTTTTTGAATTTCTTTTTCAATCCAAGAAGTACCAAGACCAAAGCCTAAAGTTGTAAATGGAGTTTGTCCTTGACTAGAGAACATGGTATTGATTTCATATTCAAGACCTTGCATCGCATCATAGATGTCCTTCTTGGTTTGCTTTCTGGCATATTGCTCTACCTTTTCAGGATCATCAATAAATTCAGCCGCATCCTTTAAGTGCTTGCGATAATTCTTTTCCGCAAATGGTGCAAGAACTTCATCAGCACGATCAAATGAACAACCACCATACTGACTAGAAGCCACGTTGGTAATAATTTGGGTAACTTGGTGTGTTGCTACATTAATTGAATTAGGACTAGTCATATAGGCATTACCGATCTTAAAACCGTTAGTCAACATGTCCTTAAAATCGATTAAGCAGCAGTTAGTCATTGGTGAAAGAGGCGTGTAATCTAAATCATGCCAGTGAATATCACCGCGCAAGTGAGCTTTAGCAATGTGCTGCGGCATCATAGTCAAACCAACGGTCTTTCCCACCGTACCCGCAGTTAAATCACGCTGAGTGCTGAAAACTTCACTATCTTTGTTGGCATTTTCGTTAACGATCGTAGGATCGCCATGCACCATGCGCTCTAATCTAGCACGAGTATCAGTCTGCTTGAGCCAATTCTTCTCGTCTTGCTTACGATAATCTACGTAAGCCTTTGCTTCATCCAGGTAGCCTAATTCATGCAGACTCTCTTTAAAAGCATGAGCTACATCTTCAGCCTTCACAGTAGTGGTAGTTAATTTAGCTGCAATCTTTTCAATCACAGCATCTGCTTCATCATCCAAGCCAATACTGTGCAAGACCATTTTTAATTTAAAAATTTCAAATGGATATTTCGCCCCATCACGCTTAATGAAGGTCGTTGGCAAGTTTAATTCAGTTTCTTTTTGATAGTCAAATTCTCTTTTAAGCATAATTATCACTCCAAAATCTCGTATCTAAATCATACCATAGGTACAACATCTTGTATTCTGTTCAAATATAGATGAGTATATCTTGTATTAGACAAAATAGCGTGTTAAAGGGAATAATTCATGCAAAAATAATTTCAAAAAAAGATGAAGCAAATCAAATTGCTTCATCCCTCAAATAATATTAATCTTTATTTATTTTTTAGCTTGAGCTTTTTCAATCAATATTCTGATGACATTCAAGACGAACATCTAAGCAATGTTGTAAATCCAAACCTCACAGATCATCCAAAGCAAAATTCTTGGAACTAACCAGCCAAAGTAGCAAGAACATAATTGTTTGCAGTTGTGCTGGATCACTAACGGCAAACCAGTTTTAGGATCAACTTTCAATTTAGTTAATACTTGCTTCAAATCAGTTTTTTCTAAATCTGATTTTGGAGCTGTTTTATTTGATTTTTCATCCATCAGAATCCCCCTTTTCAAAATACTCTGTTCTGTTCACGTTCATTGTAAGGCCATGACAGACAAAAAAGCCACCGAAACAACTTCGATGGCCTTAATTATCATTATTTATCTAATTTTTCATTTTCTTCTTTAAAGATTTTGCCCTTATTAACTTCGTAATAAGTCTTGTAGCGCTTGTAATAGTTATGGAACATGTACTTCATCAATAGCCAACGCTTAAAGCTCTTGTCCTTATCATAGAAAACAGTAGTGCCATAACGACCTTCACGAATTAATTCATCGGCCTTTTCTTTATATTCATTTTCAAAGGCATATTCATTGAAGATCTTCTTTGGTACACCCAACCATAACTTGTACTTAGATTCAAGTTTGTTACCGTAAACAGTTTCCTTATCCTTCAAGGCATCTTCTACATAATCATCAATGTACCATTTAGCTAAATTGTAGCCATTCAAGGTTACGTAGAAGCTAGAACGACCCTGACGTAAGTTAATTTCAAAGAATTTGAATTCGCCGTCTCTTGGATCGTACTTGATATCAAAGTTAGCCATACCAGTATAGTTCAACTTTTCAAGGAATTGTTGAACCTGTTCATACAACTTTTCATTGTATTCTGGCAAGATAGCCATGTAGTTGCCAATTGACTGTGGCGTTGGATCTTCCAAAAGTGGGTGACCTAAACACATCATCTTCACTTGATGATTCTTATCTACATAAGCATTCAAGGTACGCATGTTAGAGTCATCACCCGGGATAAAGTCTTGCAAAATAAGATCAGCTTTGTATCCGTGAGTATAAATCTTAGTAACGATATCCTTGAATTCATCCTTATCTTGAATGGCAAAAGTCTTCTTACGACCTTCAAATTGACATTTAAGCCATGAAACAGGATCCTCTGGCTTAAGTTCTACAGGGAAATCGAATGGTACGTCTAAATACTTTTCAGACTTATAGTCATCCATGGTAATGATCTTAGTCTTAGGATATGGCAAGCCATATTCTTCAGCAGTCTTGTAGAAGCCTTCCTTTGAAATTAAAACTTCAAGCAAGTCATAATCAATATAAGGAACGATGAAGACTTTACTCAATTCTTCCTTGTGCTTAGCCAAAAGTTCCGCATAACCGTCACCACAAGCGATCAAAATAACTGGTTCTTCGTGACTCTTGTATTCTTCCATCTTCTTGTGCATTACATCCATGAAAGTCGGATCACTACTAAAACCATGATGCAATTCAACATCGACAATGCTGGAATAGCGCGTTGCGGCAAGTTGAACATCAGCCAAAGCTTTAACCTTGATACCATAGGCTTCATTAAACGAACGAGCCATACCATAAACATTAATGTCACTACCAAGTAAAATTGGTGTAAATTTTTTAGTCATTATCCTAAATTAAACCCCTAAATTATAGTAATTTGCCTTGTGAAATTAATTTTGCAACTTCAGGTTGAACATGTTGGTATTTCTTAACAGTATTTTCGTAATCAACAAAGAACAACTTGTACCAAACAAGGAAGGTGTAGATAGCCCAGATTTGACGTCTGTGTGAGCCGTCCCCTTCGTAGTTGTCATCGAGCAATTTAATGATCTTCTTTTGATCAAAAATATCGTTAACAAATTCTTCTTCAAACAGAGCACGAACTTGCTTGTAAAAACGTGGTTCCTTAAGCCATTGTTTGATTGGCGTTGGGAAACCAAGCTTTGGACGTTTTGCCCATTCATCTGGCAAAACTTTTTCTGAAGCCTTACGCAAAGCATACTTAGTATCGTGACGGTTAACTAAGTACTTAGTTGGAATAGAGTTGGCAAGCTCTGCAATCTTCTTATCAAGATACGGTACACGAACTTCAAGTGAGTGGGCCATTGAGATCTTGTCAGCTTTTTGTTCAATATCATTAAGCATAAAGTGGTGCAAATCAATGTATTGCATTTGCTTAACGTTATCAATATCCTTAACCTTCTTGAAGTCCTTTTGATAAATGCCATTAACGGTCAACTTATTGCGGTAAGTTGGCTGCAAAATACTATTAGCATCCTTAGAAGTAAAGATAGTTGGGTAATCCATATCATAGATGACTGATTGACCTACGTAAAATTCACTTGGCTCAGCTAAATTAGTATACATGTGAACCTTACCTGGGAAGTTAGGCATCTTCTTAATCTTATGAGCTAACTTAACTTGCTTCTTCTTAGGCAATTTCTTTAATTCGCTAGTAAAGACCTTAATGATGTCATTATGAGTATGCATTCCGTAGTTGACATAACCAGCAAACAATTCGTCAGCACCTTCACCAGAAAGAGCAACAGTAACATGCTTACGCGCTAACTTACACAAGTACCAAAGCGGAATGATTGATGGGTTGGCATCAGGTTCATCCATGTGATATTGCATTTCTGGGAAGTCACGCATAGCTTCATCAGCGTCTACCTTGTCACTAAAGAAAGTCCAGTGATTGATATCTGCCAAAGCCTTAGCCTTTGAAGCTTCATCGTAAGTTGAATCATCAAAGCTGACTGAGAAAACATCATCTGGGTTAAGCAAAGTAGTTAAGTATGAAGAGTCAACACCTTCAGATAAGAACGCACCAACTTTAACATCGGCGTTTCTGTATAAATCAACAGTTTCTTTCAAGTCATCGTTGATTCTCTTTAAAGTTTCTTCAAAGCTTAAGCTATTTTCCTTATATTCAGCGTCCCAGTATTGGTGAGTCTTCATTTCACCATCTTTATATTCGAACCAGTGACCAGCTGGGAAGCGGTAAACACCTTTAAAGAAAGTTTCTTCAAGGTCATTATATTGGTTCATTAAATATGGCTTAACGGCTTCAACGTTTAATTCGCGCTTAAACTTTGGAAATTCCAAGAAGCTCTTCAGTTCTGAACCAACAAGCAAGTGACCGTTTTGGTTGCTGTAATACATTGGCTTGATACCAAAGAAATCACGAGCACCATAAAGAGTTTTGTTGTTGTCATCCCAGATAAGGAAAGCAAACATTCCGCGTACACGCTTAAGCAGGCCATCCATGCCCCATTCTTCATATCCATGAAGAAGAACTTCAGTATCTGCCTTAGTTGAAAAAACGTGTCCAGCTTTAATTAATTCTTCTCTAAGTGGTTTAAAGTTGTAAATTTCACCATTAAAAATAATGGCTCTAGTTTTATCTTCATTATAAATTGGTTGACTTCCGCCTCGAAGATCGATAATTGACAATCTTCTAAAGCCAAGTGCAACTTCATCATTAGTGTAATAACCGTCGGAACTAGGTCCACGGTGCTTGATCGTCGCCATCATCTTACCAATGACAGCTTGTTTTTCATTTATTTTTGGATCATAAAATGCGACAATTCCGCACATAGTCAAATTCCCCTAAGTTAATCTCTCTAAAATTATATCTAGTTATTTTTTCACGTTAACTTTCTTATTATAAGCTAAAGACTTGTAATAGCCAAATGGCTTTACCATTCTTTAATCAAATAAAGTAAACGCGTCTTCTTGAAGCTGCACCATAACCAAACGACTGAATCCGATGACGCTTCAAATCAACATTCACAATATAGCCCGCAAATTCATTATTATGATCAATTTTACGGTTCAAATTCTTATTATATTTAGTCGTTAACGAATGATTTGGTCCCATTAAGGCTGAGCAATTGAATAAAATATATTGAATACCATTAATGCGATATTGATCTTCACGGTGACGATGTCCGCAGAAATAAGCTACAACACGAGCATTTTTCACTTTAGTAAAATCAAAGTAGTTAGATAAACGAAATTCAGCGGGTTCACCATCACTGGCATGCATCCGTCCCTTTTCGCATTGGTTAAAGGCAACTAATAATTCATGCAAAGAACGTCCATTATATTTCAATGCGTTTGAACCCTTTCGATTAATTGGATTAGCATGACTCATGAAGATGATCTTTTTATTGGAAGACTTAGTAAGAATTTCAATAATTTCTTCGATCTGATCTTCCCGCACTGCCAGAGTAATTTTAGTATCGTAACGTTTGTGACCTTTATTATCTAAAATATAAGGAAGGTCAGAAGTATTAACAGACACTACCCGAACATCATCAATATCAAAATAAGCTACGCCATGCTGACGAGAAACATAATGGATGCCCTTTTGACGATACATGTCGGGCCACATAATATTTTCAAATTCATTTTCAGGGAACGATGCTTTAAGATCATGATGCTCATCAAATTTATCATTTTCATCGTGATTTCCCTTAATATTTAGATATGGTACTTTATCTGATTTAAATGAATCCTTTAATTTAATAAGTTCACTTTCACCGATTAAACCGGCATCAGAGCCATCAATCCAATCGCCGAGGTGTGCCTTTAAATCAAGCAAGCCAAACTTTTCTAAATAAGCAAACTCTTGCACATGTTGCAAGCCGTTCCAGCCGTAGAAATCCACACTATCTTTATCTTTAAAATGAGTATCGGTGATTACTCCGATATTGACTGAATTCTTACCTTCACGAATATGCTTTTTTACTTCGCTTACATAATTATCAAGATAGTCTTCTACCAAGTAGCGACGGCCCGTTTTTTTACTATGAAATGCTCTAAAACGCCCTAATTCATTACTATACTTACGAATATATTCAGGCGCTAGTTCAGTTGTACTTTCGGAGCTAAGTGCCTGACGCAGTATTCCATCCTTATCTTGATAAACAGTTAGCACAAATTTCTTACCATCTGGTGTACCATCTTCTGCATCAACATGATATTCACCAATAGTGGTATATTTTTGCATAGGATCTAGTAACTCGCCATCTTTATCCATGGCTGAACGCTTTCTTGCTCCTACGATCTTATCAACTATTCCTTTAGTATGTTTCAATAGCTTCATTTTTCGCCCCAAAGACAAAAAAAGCCGGCTCTCGCGACCCGACTCAAATAATTTATGCGTTGTGTGCTAAAGCATAAGCAGCAAGTCCTACTGACAAAACAGCATCTTTAGACAATACTTCTTGTAAATCCTTGGCAGCAATTGCTTGAACTGCGCCAATAACCTTTAAACTGTAAACGATAACTCGATAATCAGTGGCTGGATCATACAAATCATCTTCATATGGATTTTCGTGGTTGTAAGTTAAATTAATTTCATCCTTATCAACATAACCATCAACGTGGTTAGTTAAGATACGGTCATGTAAATCAGTTAACTTATCAGCCATTTTGATCAAAGTTAATTTATGATCGCTTTCTGCTTCGTAGTATTCTTCTTCGGTCATATCAAAGTAATCTTTAATAGGATTATTCAAAACGTCCAAGTTATCAATTACTTTATAGACAGCTTCAGCGTCAAAGTCTTGTTCACCATTCAAAATCTTGTCTTGTGATAAGGCTAAATCATCAGCCAACATCATGGTATCTAATTTTTCCATATGATCCTCCTCAAAATTCACCCCTAATTATAGCAAAAAAAGGGATTAAAGCCTGCATTTCAAACTTAAAAATAAAATTTCTTAGAAAAAAATCCACTTTTTTTGCGTAATAAATATTAGAGAGTAAAAATATTATTTTAAAGGAGAAAATTTCATGAATGAAACTAGAATATTACGCTGCCCTTGGGGCGATGTAAAAGACGAAACAGTGAGAAACTACCATGATCATGAATGGGGCAAATTAAATTTAGATGATCAATATTTATATGAAATGCTGGTACTTGAACTTTTTCAATCAGGGCTCAGTTGGTCCACAATTTTGCACAAACGCGAGAACTTCAGAAAAGCTTTTAAGGAATTCGATGTAGAAAAAGTTGCTCAAATGACCGATTATGACGTAGGCCTGCTGATGCAGGACAAAGGCATCATCCGTAATCACATCAAAATCAATGCCGCAATCAAAAATGCTAAGGCGATCCTAGTAGTTAAGCAAGAATATGGCAGTTTCGCCAAATATTTGCAAAGTTTTATCCCTTCACCAATTGTGCATCATCCCGATACCATTGACGAAGTTCCTACCACTAACGACATTGCAAAGCAGATTGCCAAGCAAATGAAAAAAGATGGTTTCTTTTTCGTAGGTCCTGTAATTATCTATTCTTACCTCCAAGGAATTGGCTTAATTAATGACCATCTTGAAGATTGTTACTTCAAAAATAATGGATGAAAAAAAGAGAAGACGTTTGTCTTCTCTTTTTCATAGGAATTAAAAATTAAACTAACTTCTTTCTGATCCAACCTGAGATCCAGTCAATGATAACAACCATAATGATGATACCAAGCAAAATGATACCTACACGGTCCCATTGACGATATTGCAAAGCAATGATCAATGGATAACCGATACCACCGGCACCTACCAAACCAAGGATAGATGCGGAACGAATTGAAACATCAAAACGATACAAAGTGTTAGAAATCAAAGCTGGCATCAAGTTAGGCATAGTTGAAAACATGATTACGTGGAACTTAGAACCACCGGCTGCAATAACAGCTTCGTTTGGCCCTTCTTCCAAGTTTTCAATAGCTTCTGAGAACAACTTGGCAAGCATACCAACTGAGTGGAAACCTAATGCCAAAACACCGGCTGCAGAACCAGGACCCACGGCCTTGATGAACATCAAAGCAAGAACAATTTCAGGGAATGAACGGATAATTGCCAAAACAATTTTACCGATTCTTGAAGTGTACCAATGCTTGTGCTTGGTATGGGCTGCCCAGAAGGCAAATGGCAATGAAATAATTGCGGAAATGAATGTACCTAAGAAAGCGATACAAATGGTTTGCCACAATTGTGAGATCAAGTCTTCACCTGAGCCATTGTAAACATAGCTCCAGTCAGGATGGAAAATACCTGAGAAGATTGCACCGGCAATTTGACCAGCAGTGGCTTTAATACCACCGAAGTTAATACCAGTACATGACCAAACAATAATTACGATAGTGGCAATTGCAATTAGCCAATGTGCAACTTGTTTCTTACGGTCAACGGGTTTAGCGGGTAATTTTTTTATTGTAGTATCCATTATTTCATTAACGCCTCCCGTGACTTAGATGAAACGTAGTCGATCAAGACAACAACTACGATAATAACGATGATGATCGTACCAGTTTGAGCATAATTGAAGACCTGCAAAGTTTGTTGCAAGTTCAAACCAATACCACCGGCACCGATATAACCAAGGACTGTTGATGCTCTGACGTTGATTTCAAATGCATATAGAACATATGAAATGAAGTAAGTGATAATTTGTGGCATAACTGCGTAATGGATAATTTGCAATTTGTTTGCACCTACGGCAGTCAAAGCTTCAATTGGACCTGGATCAATTGTTTCGATTGCTTCGTAGAACAACTTAACAACCACACCAAAGGTGAAGACTGCTAAAGCCAAGATACCAGCAACTGGACCGATACCTACGATAGCTACGAAGATCGCACCAAGAAGCAAGTCAGGAATGGTTCTGACAATGTTCATGATCACACGAAGAATGCCAGTCACAGCCTTGTTCTTAACGATGTTACGGGCAATCAATAATGAGTAGATAAATGCGACAACAGATCCAATTACCGTACCCAAGACAGCCATCTTGATGGTTTCAATCAACTTAGGCCAAACAACGTTCAAGTAGCTCCAATCTGGATGAGACATTTGAATAAAGATGTCAGCAAATTGGTTCCAGTTTTCAAACAAGACACTAATGTGCGTGTTAGTAACATTGATTGAAATAAATAGTCCTGCAATCATGATGATTGTCCAAACCAAGTTCATTACTTTGAACTTACGCTTAGGCAATTGATTTACTTGTTCAGGCATTATTCATCCTCCTCGCTGCCGTTACCACCGTTGTAAATATTAGTGAAGACAGACTTAGGAGTATCTTTCATCTTGCCATCGTAAACTACTTGACCAGCACGGATACCGATTACTCTTTCACCAAATTGTTGTGCAAGTTCGATACTGTGCAAGTTAGCAACTACGGTCATGCCGTATTTTTCATTAAGCATCTTCAAGTCATTCATGACTCTCACTGAAGTCTGTGGATCAAGTGATGCAGTTGGTTCATCAGCCAAGATGATCTTTGGATTTTGCATAAGCACACGTGCAATAGCTACACGTTGTTGTTGACCACCTGATAACTCGTCAGCACGTGCATAAACTTTATCGGCCAAATCAACTTGTTGTAAAGCTTCATAAGCCTTTTGTTTATCTTCTTTATCGAATAAGTTAAAAGTAGTCTTCCAAGTTGGGTAGTAAGCTACGCGGCCTACCAAAACATTGCGCAAAACACTAGAACGCTTAACCAAGTTAAAGTTCTGGAAAATCATTCCGATATCGCGACGTAATTTACGCAAATTCTTGCCTTTAGCACTTGTAATTGATTTGCCGTCAATCAAAATATCGCCTGAAGTAATATCATGCAAACGATTGATTGAACGTAGCAAAGTTGACTTACCAGCGCCAGACAAACCAACAACTACTACGAATTCACCTTTATTAATAGTTAAGTTGATGTCCTTTAAACCTACAGTACCATTGTCGTAGATCTTGGAAACATCTTTTAATTGGATCATTGGCTTATCTGCCATTTAATCGTCAAACTCCCTTAATTAAATTTATTATTTCTTAGTTGATTCAACGATCTTGTCGTATTTACGGATAACGTTGAAGTCACTATCTTTTGCGTATGCGTAACCTTCGTGGCTATATACGCTTTCGATAACTTTCTTACCTTCCTTTGACTTACCTACAGCGATGAATGCCTTAGCAAGCTTCTTACGGAATGACTTAGACATACTTGGAATTACTGAGATAGTGTCGTTAGGAATTGGCTTAGTAAAGTAAATTGGAACAACTTGACTCATGATCTTTGGGTTGTCCTTCTTAACGATGTTACGTGCATCTTCAAAGACGAAGGCTGCATCAGTATCGCCGTTTAATACGTTCAAAACAGCTTGGTCGTGACCAGTAACAGTAACTAACTTACAACTCTTAGTTACGTCCAAACCCTTTTGCTTAAGTTCAGCAACTGGGAATACGTATCCAGCTGATGAAGTTGGGTTTTGAACTGAAATTGACTTACCCTTTAAGTCTTTCCAGTTCTTGATCTTTGAACCCTTCTTAACAAGGATTTCTGCACGATAGCTCTTTACTAATTGGTTAGTTGCTTTACCACCTGGTTGCTTAACACCGTAACGTTCAGCTTGCAAAAGCAAATCAGCTGCGCCTTGCTTGTGAGCTAAAACATAACCATCTGGTGGAAGGAAACCTACATCAACTTTCTTTGATTTCATAGCTTCCACAACGGTGTTGTAGTCAGTTGACATAGAAACGTGAACTGGGATACCCAATCTCTTTGAAAGCATCTTTTCAAGAGGCTTTGCACGGGCTTGCAACTTAGTTGCAGCTTGACTTGGTACAAATTGAATAGTTAATGACTTTGGAGTGTAGTTTTCTTTGTTAGATGAACTACTACTCTTGCTTGAACATGCAGTTGCAACTACCGCAACAAGTAATGCAACTACTGCTACCAAGATTCTTCTAAATCTTTTCATATTGTCCTCCATGAACAAAATAGTGATAAAACAAACAACGCCATAAAAAAAGACTTAATTACGGGGCGACAAAAACGATCAATAATTAAGCCTGATTAATAGCACAGATATTAGTAAAACGAACAGAAAAAACGTCTCCAAAAGCGGAAGACTTGCCGATAACAATAAATTTATTTACATCCTTAAGCAAAACTCATCCACTCCCTTCAGCAGCTCTACGTTCATTTGTTAAAATAATACCAAAAATATTCGGGTTCTATCAAGCCTTTTTAGGAAACTTTTCATTAAAAAATAGCTAGATGAATTTATGTTCATCTAGCTATTAACACTATTTAATTAGTTCTTCTTCATTGTTGGTTTAACTGGGTTGTTAGCCATATCAGTCTTAACAATCAATACATCAGCTAAAGCATGTTGGTTAACGTATTCAGTAACTGAACCCATCAACATTCTTTCAACTGCATTAAGACCTGTTGCACCCATAACGATTAAGTCATTATGGTGGTCTTTGATGAAGTCGTAAGAAATAATACGCTTAGGACTACCATAACGAATATGGTAATCTACATCATCAAAGTTAAAGTTATCATGAGCCCATTTCTTCAAACTCTTCAAATATTCTTCAGAGTCTTGAGTCATTTGGTAAATAGTATCGCCAGAAATCAAAGTGTCTTGCATTTCACCCATAAATTGACGAGTATCGATAACGTTCAATACATCAACGTGAGCACCATCACGTAAACCAACTCGAACAGCCTTATCAAAAGCTCTTTCTGCTGATTCCGAACCATCAACTGGAACTAAAATACTTTCTTTATCTGTTGCCACTTTTCTTCATCTCCTATCCGATTGCTTTATTCTTAATGTTTATTTTAACATAATTTTGTAAGCTATTACTTTTCTAAATAATTGTTTAGGCTCATATTTGTTGCTAAAATAATATGCATGACAACATTTAATTACAGAAAGGAGCATTTTTTTGACCCAAAAATTAATTAATCAATTAATCGGTGTAACCAGTGGCCGCAACTTCCGTGAACTTGGAGGTTATGAAACTTTATCTGGCAAAAAAATCAAGATGCATAAACTTCTTAGAACTGGTAATTTGGCTGATCTATCACCATTTGACAAGCAGTTCTTAACTGATTACGGCGTAAAATATGACGTTGACTTTAGAAGTAAAGAAGAAGTGGATAATCAATCTGATCGCGTTCCAGACGGTGTTGAATACATTTATGATCCCGTCTTTAGCGAAGACTTAACCAATTCATCTAAGAGTCTAAACGATTTGAATAAGCAAGCCGCTAACGATGCTGACTTCGGTTTTGATCACATGCACTATGCTTATGAAGACATGATCGAAAGTGAATCTGCTCAAAATGCATATCGTAAACTTTTTGAAGTCTTGCTCAAAAATGATGGCGAAAACGAAAGCGTCATCTTCCACTGTACTGCTGGTAAAGACAGAACCGGCTTTGGTGCAATGCTAATTTTAAGTGCTTTGGGTGTACCGTTTAGCACTATCAAAAAAGATTACCTTTTAACTAACATTACTACCAAGGACTTCGTTGACAGCATGGTTGAACATGCACGTCAAAACGGTCGTAACGAAAACGTTCTTCAATCAATTCGAGACATTCAAAGTGTCCGTCCTGAATATCTTGATCATGCCATTAAGGTATTGAATGACAAATACGGCAGTATCAATAACTATTTACGTGATGTTATGAAGCTCTCTAGCGCAGACATTATGAAATTACGTGAAATTTACCTTGAAGACTAAAAAAGAAGGCTAGAAAATTCTAGTCTTCTTTTTTCATAAATTTTTGCTTTAAAAATGCATAAATCGCTTGCGGATCGGTAAAATTAAATACTTCCCGCAATTCATTAGCCGGAGTATCAGCCAAGAAATCCATTACGCTAGCTAACAACTTAGCCTGTCCATCAGGATCATTGTCCAAAAGCATAAACAAGAATTTTACTTCTAATGTTTCTTCAGACTTAATCATATTATGAAAAAGAACCGGTTGTTTAAGTGCTACTGGCACAATCAAACGCGTATTTACAAACTCACCTTCCGTGTGCGGCACTGCAATATTAGGAATATTTTGACCTAACGTTTTAGTATCTAAACCGGTAGGAAAATTGTGTTCACGTTCAACAATATGTGATAAGAAGTTACCTTTCACATAGCCTCGCTCAAGCAATTTATCATAAACTTCTTTTAAAACTAAGTCCTGCTTTAATTGATCAGACACAAAAACTGCATCTGAAGCAAAAAGATTTTCAGTATTGGTCATTGAATTTTACCCTCTATTATGGAATTACTATTTTTAGCGTAAGTTAACAAGACGTTTTTTTCAATTGAAAAGATGTTAAAGTTAATTCATCAGCAATTTTTATGAGGGTGAAAATTATGGAAAAGAAAAAGACTTTATATTTTGGTGCCGGTTGGTTCAACGAAAAGCAAAACAAGGCTTACCAAGAAGCTATGGCAGCTTTAAAAGAAAATCCAACAGTTGATTTAGAAAATAGCTACATACCTCTTGATAATCAATACAAGGGTATTCGCGTTGATGAACACCCAGAATACTTACACGATATTGAATGGGCTTCTGCAACCTACAACAACGACCTAGTAGGAATTAAGACTTCTGATATCATGCTTGGCGTATATTTGCCAGAAGAAGAAGACGTTGGCTTAGGTATGGAACTTGGCTACGCTTTATCTCAAGGTAAATACATTTTATTAGTTATTCCTGACGAAGATTACGGCAAGCCAATCAACTTAATGAGCTGGGGCGTCTGCGACAACGCTATTAAGATTAGCGAATTGAAAGACTTCGACTTTAACAAGCCTCGTTACAACTTCTACGATGGTGCTGTATATTAGCAAACTAAATGACCTATCGCTTAAAAACTGCGATAGGTCATTTTTTAATATTATTCGTCATGTATAAATTATCTTTCCTAAATAAATATATTCCAAGCGATTTTCCAAAAAATTATTATTCTATACCCACTTCATATGGAAGTCCGAGTCACTTATGTAAATCATATATCACTTGGCTATATCATTTTATTACTAAGTTGTTGTTTAGCCTTCAATGCCCATTGGTATCACAAGCCTTTCTTTATATCTGACTAACTACACTAACTATGTCATTGGACTCACCTTTCCTTTTTTCTTTTATTTCTTAATTTCTTTACACTCATAATATAGCACATTTTTCTCAAAAGTAAAAGCGCTTACATTAAAATTAGAAATTAAATTTTGATTGACTATTGGCCTTTTAGCATAATTGCACAAAAAGTTAAGATTTTTTCGCTATAATATATGGTAACAAGTTTTATTAGGAAGAAAGCAATATGACACAAAATCAAATAGAAAGACATCAATTAGGTCAACTCATCGGTGCAAATAAACGTGATCATTATTATGAACTTCATTATTCCACTGGAGAAGTTGCTCGTCTTTATATTTTAGCTGACGGAATATTCCGCTATTTCCTTGATCCAGCTAAGGAATTCGACGAAAATCATTCTTCTTTCGTTGACCTGTCTCAATTTAATAATAGTTACTTTGAAAAATCTAAAGCCAAGGCCACAAGTGATTCTTTAATCATTCAAACTGGTAATTACCAATTGATTTTTCAACAAAAACCTGCGGTGATGACTATTTTTGACGAGACTTTACACCGTAGTCGTTTATCTCAACTTAGTCCACTTGAACTAAGCAGCAACCAAACAACAGAAATTCTAAAACAACACAAAAATGAATTTTACTTTGGTGGTGGGATGCAGAACGGCTACTTTAGTCATAAAGGTCAAGTCATTCAAATCGAACGCGACCACATTACGGGTAAAGGCGGAGTTTTAACCCAAGTACCATTTTTCTGGGCTAACTCCGGTTTTGGTGAATTAAGAAATACTGAAACTACTGGTAGCTATGATTTTGGTAAAACCAATCATGATGCCGCAATCTTAACTCACAATAGTAAGTTATTTGATACATTTTATTTATTAGGCAACTCACCTAAAGATATTTTGGCTAAGTATTACCTTTTGACGGGTAAACCATTAATGCCACCTAAATATGCTTTGGGTCTGGGTCACGTAGGAAACTTTTTGACTACAATGTGGCAGCCGGGGGAAGCTAAAGAACGTAATGCTACCATGTTCGAAGATGGCAACTATTACACTAGGACTTCCAATCCTGAAGACGCTAACGGTAAGGCCTCATTGAATGGAGAAGAAGAATATCAATTCTCCGCTCGTGCAATGGTTGATCGTTACCAAAAAGAGCATTTCAAACTAAGCTGGATTGTTCCTAACTATCAAGTACAAGATATCAATGCGGAAGCAATGACTAGCTTCAGTGATTATGCTACAAGTAGAGATGTTAATGCTGGCCTTTGGAGTGAAAATCAAACGCCGAAGGCAACTCCAGATACTACGTTTATTCAAACTAACACCAGCGATCCAAAAATTTTGAAAAATGATGCTTTAATTTTACGTGATAATCTTAAGCGTAAAAGACCTCTCATTTTTTCAAATACAGGAATTGCCGGTAGTCAAAATAGAACGATGCTCGCCTTTGGTGATATTGGAGGCAACTGGGAAAATATTCCAACTCAAGTTGCTGGCTTCCTATGTGCTAGTCTATCTGGCCAACCTTTAATTGGTAGTGCCGTAGATGGAACCGCTGGCGGTGGTAATGCTCAAATTAGTATTCGTGATTTTGAATGGAAGACTTTTACACCACTACTCTTCAGTCTTGATGACCAAGGCAAATTCAGTAAAACTCCATTTGCATATAACAATAAGATGACGCAAATCAATCGTGCTTACTTGCAATTGCGTGAACAATTGCAAACTTACATGTACACATTGATCTATCGTGCTCAAGTTGGTGAACCAATCATGCGGCCTTTATTCTTGGAATTCCCACATGAACAAGTCAATTACACCCCACAAGTTAGCCATGAATTTATGCTTGGGCCTAACTTGCTCATTTCACCAATTGTTAATGGCCGAGAAGACGGTAATGGTAATTCTAGAAAAGATAATCTTTATTTACCAAACCACCGTACGATGTGGATTGACCTGTTTGACGGCAAGAAGTATTTAGGTGGTCGAGTTTATAATAAACTTTCATATCCATCTTGGCATTTACCAGTCTTTGTTCGTGGCGGCTCTATCTTTGATTTGGGCGAACGCAACTACGTTCTTTACCCACAAGGTCGCAGCAAGATGGTTACCTATGACGATAATGGTTACAACGATTATTCAAGAAACCATGTTGCTACACAAATTACTAGTGAACTTGAAGCAAGCAAACTCAAGATTACGATTGATCCAACTCAAGGTGACTTCAATACCTTCCAAACAGAAAATACCACTAATTTGAACATCATGTGCGATGGTTATCCTGATGGCTTAACCGTTAAAATTAATGATCAAGTCATCGACATGCAAGAATATGGCACAGTCGATACATTCGCTCATGCTAAGGAAGGATTCTTTTTTAATACAAATTACAGCTGGTTGCCTGAATTTGATCAATATCAAGAAAAGAAGCAAACCGCTTTGCAAATCAAGTTAGCTAAGCGCGACATTACTGATTCCAAGATTGAAATTATTATTCGTAACTTCAAGTATGGTAATGAGACTTTAGTACACGCAATCACTGATTCATTATTGCGTTCACCTAAGCAGCCAGCAGTTGATCCAGAAAAGATCAGCTCACATTCACTAACAGTAGTTTGGCCACAATTGACTGATCAAGTTCAAATTGAAGTTAATGGCATTTTGCATGATGGTATCGATGGTAGCTCATTTACCTTCCATGGATTGGCTCCTAATACTCGTTACAGTATGCGTTTGCGTTATGTTGCTAAAAACAAAGTTTCTGAATGGTCAGATCCATTTGGTGCAATCACTAAACCAGATCCAATGAATTTTGCCATCAGAGATATTCAAACTACTAGTAACATGACTAGTCAAAAAGATCATCCTTTGAAGTATTTGACTGATCTTAAACTCGCTAGTGAATGGGAAACTGTTAATGGCGTCAGTGAAGATCAACCGCTTGAATTAACCTTCAAGTTTAATCAATTGGAACACTTAAGCAGAATGGTTTGGGTTCCAAGAAAGATTGATCATCAAGGTGATCCTATTGAAGTCAGCGTAGAAACTTCTGTTGATGGTACTAACTTTAAACCATATGGCGAACGACTTACTTGGAAATCTGACAGCAAGAATAAGGTTGTTGGTTTAAGAGACGTCGAAGCTAAGGCAATGAGAATCAGAGTTTACAAATCATCTGGTCCGATTGTTGCAGCTGAAGAGGTTATCTTCTTTAAAGAAAAAAAGAATAATGATTAAGCAAAAAGAGCTCTGAAGTGAGACCTAAAAGTGAGACACTTTTAGGTCTTTTACTATGTCTAAATTTAATAAAGAACAAAAAATAGAAATTTATCGT
>NZ_JAEHNT010000104.1:0-21521 GCF_016742815.1 Lactobacillus sp. A27 | reverse complement strand
AAAAAAGCTGACTGCTAGGTCAGCTTGGCCCTATCCATCCCCGCATTAAAATACGGGGATTTTCGGGCGTTTTTCATTAAAATGCTCATGAAGCCAGCTACTGAAGCAATAATCGCAGGGCCATAGACGATAATCTGCATCCAGCCTGCCATAAAGCCACAGATTCGGCCATATAAATTTTCAATATATACATATAGCCCACCAGTGTATGGCATCTGGGCTCCGATTTCGACAATCGTTAGCCCACCGGTAAGTGTGATCAGTCCACCAAAAATCCAGGCGATAATTGCCATAGTACTTGAACCTGCACTATCTAATACGGAAGCTTGCTTAAAAAATAGACCTGAACCAATGATGGTACCGATTACGATGGAAATGGCTGAACCAAAACCAATTGAGCGTTTTAGATTATTGTTGGGTTGTTTATCTGCCATAGTTTTCCTCCATAGAAAAAGCCTGAACCTACTTAATTATCATGAGTAGATTCAGGCTATGAATTATCTGTATGCCAAAATTACTCAAGTTCAGTTAGAAGAACTTGAGCTAGATGAAGTTAACATTGCCTTAGCGTCTAAATAATTCATGATGATAGTCCTCGTTTAAAAAAGATTTATATTAGACTATCATGAATATTTTAATGAAGCAAACTATTCTTGATTAAAAAAGAGCCAGGTTTCCCTGACTCAATTTCATATAAATTAAGTTTTATGCAAATACTTCTTCGATGTTTAAGTTAACTACGAATGCATTTGGAAATTCAGTCTTAGCTAAAACTTTCTTTGCATAGTCATCATCTTCGTGAACTTCTGCAGTAGCAAGTACCATAACTGCAGTATGTGATGGAACATCAGCTGCAACAAGAGCAATCTTTGAACCGCGCTTAATGTTTTCGTAAGCTTCACCCTTAGTCTTTTCAAGGTATTGTAAGTGACTTGGGTCTAAGACAGTCATTGAGCCTTTAGGACCAACTTGTGGGTTACCATCAGCATCAACAGTTGATAAGTAAACTAAATTATTCTTGAAAAGGTTTGCTTGTTCTTCAGTAAGTTTGTTAGTGTTTAATTTTTTCATAGACAATACATCCTTTCAATTTATCGATATACTATAAGTATACATCAATTTGATGAGACCGTAAAATAGTTTGTGTAAGGAGTAAGTGTCAATGTTTTTAGGCTACCGCAAAAACATTGACACTTACAATATTAGTTTCAGACTTTAAAATACCTACGATTTCAGTTACAATTAAATTCATAAAAGACCAGTTTCTAATATGTTTTTTTGCTTAACATCAGACTACTGGTCTTTTTGTTTTGGAGTCAAGTCCTAAATAGGATTTGGCTCCTTTTTAATTTGTAACTAAGCGTCACCGCAAACTATTTTACACTTAGTTGATTAAAAAAGAGCCAGGTTTCCCTGACTCAATTTCATATAAATTAAGTTTTATGCAAATACTTCTTCGATGTTTAAGTTAACTACGAATGCATTTGGAAATTCAGTCTTAGCTAAAACTTTCTTTGCATAGTCATCATCTTCGTGAACTTCTGCAGTAGCAAGTACCCTAACTGCAGTGTGTGATGGAACATCAGCTGCAACAAGAGCAACCTTTGAACCGCGCTTAATGTTTTCGTAAGCTTCACCCTTGGTCTTTTCAAGGTATTGTAAGTGGCTTGGGTCTAAGACAGTCATTGAGCCCTTAGGACCAACTTGTGGGTTACCATCAGCATCAACAGTTGATAAGTAAACTAAGTTATTCTTAAAAAGGTTTGCTTGTTCTTCAGTAAGTTTGTTAGTATTTAATTTCTTCATAGACAATATATCCTTTCTGTTTTATCAATACACTATAAGTATACATCGATTTAATAGCAGGTGTTAGGGATTTGCTTACATCCTGATTTTTATTTAACAAAATGCTTTTATTACTATAAATAAGCAAAATTAAATTTTCATTTTATTTTAAAAAATGCTATGATTTAACCAACTAAAAAACAAAGGAGAAACATATGAATTTAGCAAAAATCCGCGGCGGTGCTGGTGATATCACCAAGCCCGATCTTAATGCCCGCATTCAAGATAACTTATACTTAGCCGTTAACTCTGACTGGATTTCTAAAGCCAAGATCCCTGCCGATCGTCCATTAATCAGTAGTTTCAGTGAAATTGATTTAAAAATCGAAAAAGAATTGATGAACGACTTAGCTGATTTTGCTTCTGGTAAAAAAGATTTGCCTGATATTCCTAACTTTGACAAGGCAATCGAAGTTTATAAATTAGCTAAGGATTTCGCGAAAAGAGACACCGATGGCTTCAAACCTGCCCAAGCTGATCTTGAAACTTTAACCAACCTAAAAGATGTCGATGACGTCAAGCAAAATCTAGCAAAATTATTCTTGCGCTTTAGCTTTCCATTTTTATTCGAAGTTGAACCTGATCGTAAGAATACTAAGATCAACTCCCTCTCCTTCGATCGCAACTCATTGATCTTGCCTGACACTACTAGTTACCAATCACCTTCTGCTAAGCAACTACTCGATGTTTGGCAAAAGCAAACCGAAAACTTATTAAAGATGGCTGGTGTTGAAGAAGCTGCTGCTAAGAAATACGCTACTGATGCGATTGCACTCGATGCTAAAATCGTTAAAGTAGCCAAGTCAGCCGAAGAACGTGCCGATGATGTAGCTCTTTATAACCCAATCAAGACTAACGAATTTGAAGAAAAGACCAGTTCTTTAAACTTAGGTCAATTACTTGATCAGCTTTTTGAAAAGAAGCCAGATTACGTTGTTGTACGTGAACCAAAATTCTTAGACCACTTCAACGAATTATTTGATCAAGAAAGCTTCGATGAACTTAAAGGCTGGTTAATCTCTACTTTCATTAACAAAGCTGCAGCATTTTTATCAGAAGATTTCCGTCAAGCTGCCTTCCCATTCAAGCAAGCTACCTATGGACAAAAGGAACTACCTAGTCAAGAAAAGGAAGCTTACTATAAAGCTAATAATTTGTTTGATGATGTAATCGGCGTGTATTATGGTCGCACTTACTTTGGTGAAGATGCCAAGGCTGACGTAGAAGATATGATTCACCGCATGATTGATGTCTACGAGCAGCGTATCAGCAATAATGACTGGCTCTCACCTACTACTAAGGAAAAGGCAATTACCAAGTTGCGCGCCTTGGTTTTAAAGATTGGCTATCCTGATAAAATCGACCATGTTTACGATTTGTTCCAGATTACCCCAGCAGGTGAAGGCGGCAGTCTTTACAGTAATCAAGCAGATATTCGTGAAGTCGGTTTGAAGCATAATTTCGATAAACTGTACAAGCCAGTTGATCGCAGCGAATGGTACATGCCAGGCAACTTGATCAATGCTTGCTATGATCCACAAAGAAATGATATTACCTTCCCTGCTGCTATTTTGGAAGCACCTTTCTACAATATCCATGCTTCTCGTGCCACTAACTACGGCGGTATTGGTGTGGTAATCGCGCATGAAATTTCCCACGCATTCGACAACAATGGTGCTAAGTACGATGAGTTCGGCAACATGAAGAATTGGTGGACTAAGGAAGATTTTGCGGAATTTGAAAAGCGTACTCAAGCTGAAATCGACTTGTTCGATGGTATTAAGTATGGTCCTGTAACTCTTAATGGTAAACAAATCGTTAGTGAAAACATTGCCGATCAAGGTGGTTTAACTGCTGGTATTGAAGCTAACAAGAATGAACACGGTGATATGAAGGAATTGTTCGAAAACTATGCTCGCATTTGGGCAAGCAAAGAATCTCCCGAAATCATTAAGACAATTGCCGCCTTCGATGTTCACGCTCCAGGTCCTGAAAGAGTCAACGTTCAAGTACAATGCCAACCAGAATTCTACAAGGCCTTCAATGTCCAAGAAGACGATGGTATGTGGCTTGATCCTGCTAAACGCGTAGTCATTTGGTAAAAATCTTATTTTAAATAATAAAACTCAAGTCCTATTAAATCTTGGTGTTAATAAGCCTGGATTTAATAGGATTTTTTGCTTCATTAAGCATCGCTATTTCTTAGGTACATACAGTTTGCTTGATTTTTATTTATTTTTTAGTTAGTATGGAAATGAATGTAAGGGGTTACATTAGCATAACAACGTATATATCTAAAAGTATTCGCTAATGTAACTAGAGATTTTTTACCTAGCCAAAAAAGGAATAGAGGAATAATTTTTATGAAGAAAATTTTAGCAATTAATTCAGGTAGCTCTTCTTTTAAGTTTAAGCTTTTTACTTTTCCCGATGAAAAAGTAATTAGTGAAGGCCTGGCCGATCGAGTCGGACTAGAGGGTTCAACCTTTGCCATTAAAGTTAATGGTGAAAAACATAAAGAAGAAATCGCAATTCCAGACTCTGAAACTGCGGTCACAATTTTACTTAAAAAGCTCAAGAAATATAACTTAATCAATGATCCTAAAGAAATTATTGGAATCGGACACCGGATTGTTGCTGGTGGTGAAGAATTTAAGGATTCAGCGCTAGTTGATCAGGAGACGCTCAAGAAAATTTATGATTTGAAGCAATACGCTCCTTTACACAATGCCGTAGAAGCTGACGTAATTAAGGCCTTTATGAAGTTCTTGCCAGATGCGGCTGAAGTTGCTGTCTTTGATACTTCATTCCACCAGAGTTTAGATAAAGTTCACTATTTATATTCTCTTCCTTACAAGTATTATAAAAAATACGGTGCAAGAAAGTATGGTGCTCACGGCATCTCCCTTAGATATATTAGTCAAGAAGCCGCCAAAATTTTAAACCGTAACCTTAAAGATTTAAGATTAATAGTTTGTCACTTGGGATCCGGTGCTTCAATCACTGCTGTTAAAAACGGTAAATCCTACGATACATCAATGGGCTTCACTCCAGTAGCAGGAATTACAATGAGCTCTCGTTCAGGTGATGTCGATCCCTCCCTACTGCCCTTTATTATGAAAAAGGAAAACTTAAGCATTGACCAAATGATGAAAATTCTGAATCATAAATCAGGCTTACTTGGTATTTCAGGAATATCACCTGATATGCGTGATTTACGTAGTGATGTGACTCCTCTATCTGGTGAGAAGAAGGTTCGTGCTGACCTAGCTCGTAATATTTTTATCAATCGAATCGTTCGCTATGTCGGTGGCTATATTCTTGAAATGGGCGGACTTGATGGTATCATTTTCACGGCTGGCGTTGGTGAACACGATTACCGCGTTCGTGAAGGTGTTATGGATTCATTGAAGCTCCTAGGCTTAAAGCCTGATCTTGCCGCTAATAAGAATAATGATACGTTCATCACTAAGAAGGATTCTAAGATTATTGGGATGGTAATTCCAACCAATGAAGAATTAATGATTGAGCGCGATGTAGTCAGAATTGCTGGATTGAAGTAGAATTTTGGATACTTATTTTTCAAATTAAAGAATTTGAGATAAAAGAAAAATGATATCTTTGCATGTTGCATTGATATCATTTTTTAGTTTTTAATATAATCGATTATCTTTATTTCTTACAATAATTCTCACAACTAAGTGATATGTTTTCTTATAAACAAGGCTATATAGCTAGCTTTTTAGTTTTGTATCCATAACGATCAAAGTAATTTCCAGCACCACTGCCAAATCTTATAGCTTTTACTTTTTTACCATGTCTAGTTTTAGTAACAGGCACATAATAGATACCATTTCCAGCTCCCGTTACCCAGCCATTGGTATTAAATGAAGTAATACCATGCCATTTAAGTTTATAGGCTTGAAATTGAATAGTATTTATCTTTGAAATAAGCTTACGGTGCTCTTTTATATTTTGATGTTCTACTCTATTTTCCCACTTTGCATATTCTTTTTCAGGTAAAATTTTATAAAGTTTTCTTCCATCTACTGTATGTGCTGTTATCTTACAATGTTTAATTCTTCCATCTTCTTTATAATACCAAGTACCTCTTGTTGCCTTAGGTGTTGTAAACAGAGACTTAGCTCCCCAGCTTGCCGCATTAACATTATGATTTGATTTACTAAAAGTAATACTACCTATCCCTATAGCTATTACAATTATGCTAATGATCTTTATTCTCCAACGGTGAAATCTGATCCTGGTAGAACTTATTTAGCCCTAAACGAACTTTTTTCTTCCATTGCAACATATTCATATCAGGATGAGTTTTACGAAATTCACTAAATACTTTAAATGATAGTAAAGCGTTAATTCCTGTTTGTTGATGATCAACTTCGTTTGGATCATAGTGACGAATAACAAATTTGAGATCATCAATATTAAGTCCATTTTCATCAGCGAACTTTTTAATTAGATCTTCTCTAGCATCATCGATCATATTTTGTAAGAGTTCATTAACCTGCTTATTTCTAAACTTTTCAGGATCAAATTTAATTTGAAACCATAAATTATTTACAATATCAGCCAATGACTTATTGTTCTTACCTAGATTTTCGATATAGTCATCGATTTCTTTTACTTCAGCCTTAGTTCGCTTACTGTTTTCTTTATCATCTGATGGAATATAAGCCTGAATCAATTGAACAATATAAGCATAATTAATCTCTTGTCTACCAGTATTTTCAAGCTCATAATCTGGATCGAACTGATCATCATCTTCTGTTGCTGGCTTATCCTTACCTGTAGCTTCTCTAACCTTTTCTTTAACAACTTCATATGTCGCCCGGGTATCCTCAATGAACATTGGATCTAAGCCATAATCTTTTTCAAGATCAATATTATTGAATTCATTGTAAGTTTTGATAGCACCTAAGCTTTTATCAAAATCCTGATATTCTTTTAGAAATCGTTTTTGATCATCAAGCGGAGCTTCAGTAATTGGAATACCTTGATCTCCCTGATACTTAATGATCTTCTTTTCAGCATTATTGAACTGTAGAATTGATTCATCCCAAGTCGGAGCAAGAGCTTGTTTTTCACTACCTTCGGTATAAAGCATCAAGGCACCATTGATACTTTCTTTATATTTCTTAGGATATTGATAAGTAACTATTTGTCCATATCTTTTATCTCTATCGAAGATACGGTTAGTTCTCGAAAATGCTTGGATTAAATCTTTATAAGGCATCGGTGCACGATCTAAGAATAAAGTTGATAAACATGGTGCGTCAAAACCAGTCAACAGACGATCAACTACTATGACAATATCTAATTGTTGAGAACGTGGCTTAAACTCATCTTTTTTACGAGCTAAACGATCATTCACGTTTGTGTTATATGCGCCTAACTCAGCCATAGAATAATGAGTATTAAACATCTTATTGTAATCTTCTAAAGATTGCTTCATCTCATTTTGGTTAGCCTCATCGCCATCACCATTTTCGCCAATCGAGTATGTAATTGCTATTTTAGGGAAATCTGGCAATACTTTCTTGATTCGATTAGGAATTTTAATATCTGGATCTTTATCATTAATTACATCCCTAAAGATTCGATAATATTTTTGAGCTTGTTTAATAGAACTCGTAGTAAAAATGGCATCGTAGGTGTAACCACGATTATCTTTGTTATAAATACCTAATTTGCGATATGAATTATTTAGAATTCTTTTTACTACTGCCTTCATGTGAGAGAGGGATGCATATTCCTTATTTCTAGCATCAGTATCTGATTCGTCAGCATCCTCTGACACATTACTTTCCTCCTCTACTTGAAAACCAAGTACAGCTTTATCTCTGATAGCATCCTTAATGGTATATTTATGCAAGCATTTTCCATATTGTTGTTCAGTAGTTCGAGCATTCTTTCCCTTAGCCTCACGAGCATTTTCTGCAAAAATAGGAGTACCAGTAAAGCCATACCATAAAGGTGGATTTTTAGTAAAAAATGCATCTATTTCATTCTTTTGATCAGGAGAAACTGCACGGTGACACTCATCAACGATAAAGGCTAATTTTACATCTTTTAACTTACGGTATAGACGTTTTTGTTCTTGATCCTGAGCAATTCGCTTGAACAATGCCTGCATTTTTTGTCTAGTAGTAACAATAACCCTTTTATCCGAACTTACTAATTTACGGGCAAGAGAATAACTATTTTCAGTACCCTCAACGTCAATTGAGTCGTTCTGAGCATAAGTCTCAAATGCTTGAGTAGTTTGGGTATCTAAATCATTACGATCAATTAGGAATATCGTTTTTTGAATTGATGGGATTTTAAGTAAATTATGTGCAACCTTATAAGAAGTTAAAGTCTTACCAGAACCTGTTGTATGCCAAACAAAACCAGAATGTGGTTGATCCTCATTGTCTTTCCCGTATGATGCATCAAAAATGGCTTGAATTGCATGAATTTGATATGGACGTAACACAATAATACCGTGTTGTGTGCTATCTAAAGCAATATAGTTAGCCACCATATTATGAGCTGCAGGAATAGACAGTACGTCTTTAGCAAACTCAAGATAATTTTGCACAGGCTTATTTTCTTTATCTACCCACGTAGTTAAAAACTTCTCTTTTAATTGTTGTCCAGCCGCAATGTATTGCGTATAACTTCCATTAGTTACAACAAAGAATTGAAGAGTTGAGAATATTCCATTAAACATCTGCTCATCAATATACTTTTGAATCTGATTGAAGGCCTCTTTAGGCGAATGTGTCCTATTCTTCAATTCAATATGAATCATCGGTAAACCATTGATTAAAAGAGTTACATCCCCACGACGATTACGATCTATTTCTCTGCGTTTATGAAATTGAATTTGATGCACTACTTCATAGACTGAATTACCACCAGCAATATTATTATTGTTAATCACTACAAAGTCAGCAGTACCTAATTGAGTATTATCTCTTTGAATTTGTAATCTAACTTCTCCATTAACTCCTGCAAGCCATTCTGCAGATTTATAGAAAGTTGGATGAATTATCTTAGATTTAATAATTGCCTTTTCATTATCAGTTAATGGAACATCCTTTAAAACATCTTTGTTTGAGCGAGATAAAATCTTAAAGAAGTTATTCCAAAGATCATCTTCATTTTTAATATCATCACGAAGAGTCCATTGTGACTCTCCATGAGTAAGTTGGTCAATTAAATTTTGTTCGAGTACATTCTCTTGTTCCACGAATTTGATACTCCTTATTTTTAATATTGCTTATAGTTAAATTATCTCATTTAAATTTGGAATTGCATTACTTTTATTCACCTTTTTCGTTTGGGAGCAGCGTAAGTTGGGAGAAATATCCAATATCATTGCTGGTGGTGATAAAAATATAAATAAAATAAAAAAATATGGTAAATATCCAGTAATAGCTAATTCTATTAATAAAAATGGAATTGTCGGTTATTATGACAATGAGTACAGAGTCAAAGCACCTGCAGTTACGGTTACAGGAAGGGGCGAAATAGGACATGCAGTAGCTAGATTTCAAAACTTTACGCCTATTGTAAGACTACTTGCACTTTCTTCAAAATTAGACCCTATTTTTTTAGCTAATTCTATCAATAAAATAAGGTTCTTTAATGAATCAACAGGAGTTCCTCAATTAACAAAACCTCAACTTTCTACGTATAGCATAATTATTCCAAGTGTCGAAGAACAAAATAATATTGGAAAACTTATTCTATTAATAGAAAAGTACATTCATCTTCAGCAACGAAAATTGAAATTATTAAAAGTTATGAAAAAAGCACTCTCTCAATATATGTTTTGTCAAGAGATAGAATTCGTTCCTATTTTGAGATTCAATTCGTTTTCTGATAAGTGGAAATATGAACGTCTTAAGAATCTCATAGTTAAAGAAATTAAAGGTAAAGCTAAAGCTGATATGAAGGGAACAAAATCTACTTATATCGACACTGCATTATTAAATGGTGGCTCCATAACAAAAGTTGATTCGCCTACTGATACATTTCACAATGATATTATTATTCTTTGGGATGGCTCACAGGCTGGAAAAATTTATCATGGGTTTACTGGTGCATTAGGATCAACTTTGAAAAGCTATAAACCAAAGTATTCAGGAGGATTTTTATATCAATATTTAAAAAGTAAAGAGCCCATAATTTTTTTACGGTATAGAACTCCCAATATTCCTCATGTAGTAAAGGATTTTACTGAGATTTTTAAAATAAACATTCCAAGTGTTAAAGAACAAGAAAAAATTTCAAAAACATTGAACTATTTGGATCAAAGCATTTTAGTTGAAACTAAAAAAATAGGCTCGATTAAAAAAATAAAAAAATTTTTACTCCAAAACATGTTCATCTAACGAAAAAAGGCATCAAATGATGCCTTTTTACTATAGATGCGATAAGTGATGTAATATTTTATCGTTATCCTTATTTTCAAGTTCACGAATAATATGAATATAAGTCTCTTGTGTCGTTGTGGTATTATTATGACCTAAACGTTTAGCTACACTAGCCACTGATACTCCCTCATATAATAAAAGTGAAGCATGAGTATGTCTAAGACCATGAATAGAAATAATTGGGATATCTAGTTTCTTACAATATGATTCTAATTTTTGATTCAAAGTAGAATTATAAACTCGTTGATCTTTACCAAAGAAAATAGGTTGATCAGATTCCTTTTGTTGAATCATAGACTGAAATTGCTGCATTAATTGCCAGTCGACCATCACTGTCCTATTAGATGATTCATTTTTGGTAGGCTGAAAATGTCCAACTTTTTCTTTGTAATTCCATGATTTATTAATAATTATACTTTGTTTTTCAAAATCAAAATCTTCTGGAGTAAGTGCCAGTGCCTCTGCAAATCTCAATCCTGTTTTAGCAATTAAGAAGAAGAACCAATCCCAATTTAACTCCGCTTTTAAATCTAATGATCTTAATAAAGTTTGCAGTTCATAAAGATTTAAAAACTTTATTTTCTTTGAACTAGGTTCACATCCTTTAATAATTGCTCTTCTTGTGGGATCAGTTTTTAAGAGCCCGTCATCTACTGCATCGAATAAACTTGCTTTAAGATGATGGTGGAAATCTAGAGTCGTATTCTTCTCATGATCTTTTGCATATAAATTTAAAATTCGTTGATAACTCTGTCGAGTTAATTCATTCATATGTAAATTAGGCGCCAATTCTTGCAATTTACGCTGAACTAAATAGTATTTATTAAGCGTAACAGGACGAACAGCATTATCCTTATACAAATGAATCCAATCTAAATAATATTTATAAAACAGCTTAGTACTATATTTTCGTGACATATAAAAACCTCCTTAAACTTTAGTCACTCTGACATTGTTTAAGGAGGTTTTATTATTATGCAAGGTTAAATAAACATATTTTGCAGTAAGAATTGTTTAATATATTTAAAATCTAATATATTTTTTTGCTGGATTTGAATGCTTGTATCTATATCATCTAATAACGAACTAATATTTTTTTGCTCTAATTGACTAGGACAAAATATTTTAGCATTTTTGATATCATTGGAATTAATACTTTCAAATGTTGAGCCACTTATATATTTTTTCCAATAACCAGATGATTTCATAAATTGTAATTGTTGAAAAATAAAATCGTTACCTTTTATGGCTGCCACGCCTCGACCAATAACAACGTTAAATTTTGTCCTTCCAACGTCTCCAGCAGGAGCTCGAACACATAATATAATATCTCCTTTATTTGCTACTTTAGTTATTTCAGTAGTCCAAATTCTTGGAAATACATATCCATTTCTTATATCTGCATTTCCTTGTACAAGAATATGGTCAATAGGATTTTGGGTATAATTTTTTGAATTAGGAGATTGTCCCATTGTAATCTTAGCAACATCTTTTAATCTATACAGCTGCCATTTTTCTGTGAGATTGCGATATTTAAGTTTAGGAAGACATTCTGTACTAGCAAATATATTTTGCTGTGTCGCTTTCTTTAAAAGCTTTAGTAGTCTCAATTTTCGTTGCTGAAGAACTTGTAATCTATTTAAATGATTAAAAATATGAATAATTTTTTGAGCTTCAGAATTATGCTTAGGAAGTGTTACTTTAAAAGTCTTCATATCGGAAGCTAATAAATGATTAACAGTATTACCTATTTTTAACTTATCTATTTTTGAAATTGCAACGTCTGACTGAAAATAACTATTTAAAAAATTTGAAATATACTCATTTTTCGGTTTTCTAAACATGATTAAGGCGTGTGCTGCACAATTATTATATTTTTGTGTAATAACTGAGGTTTGACCAACATCTCCAGATTGAACCATAACCAAATCATTTGTATGAAGCCATTTATCTCTTTGCTTAATATAAAATACATCATTAATAAATTTTTGATCTTTTAGATTGATTCTTCCGTCTTTAATATTATTAGATTCAAGATAAAAATGACCATGATTAGTAAAAAACGGAGTTGCTTTACCTACAAATGCATTGCCTATTTTGTTATATAAATTTTCTAAGCTATGTTGCTCCCAATCGTTAGTGAAGCCCTTAAAACGCAGTGTTGGAGCCTTTTTCACCTCTTTTTTATTCATGAAGCTCGGCCTCCAGTTCCTTTATAATGGCATCCAGGCCATCCATAATATCAGAATCATCTGAAGTCAATTCCTTTAACATGCCGACCAATTCTCGTTGATTTTTCTCAATTTCAACATTTGTTTCATGCAGGTCAGCAGCCACTTTCTTCAGATCCACTGGCGGCTCGGGAACGAAAGTATCCACGTACCTTGGTATGTTAAGATTAAAATCATTTTCTTCAATTTCATCGAATTTAGCTAAATGAGCATAACGTTCAACATCTTTACGCTTCTCATAAGTATCAAGAATCTTTTGAATATCTTTTTCTCTTAACTTATTTTGGTTCTTTTTCTTTTCAAAGCCTTTAGAAGCATCAATGAACATTACGTTTCTATCAGTTTTATCCTTCTTTAGCACCACAATAACGGTAGGAATACTTGTACTATAGAATAAGTTAGCTGGTAATCCTATCACCACATCAATTGATCCATTCTCAAGAAGTTTTTTACGAATCTTGCCTTCCGCTGCTCCTCGGAATAAGACACCATGAGGCAAAACAATAGCCATAGTGCCAGTATTCTTTAAGTGATAAAAGCCATGCAACAAGAACGCATAATCTGCTTTTGATTTAGGAGCTAATACTCCATACGGACTAAATCTTGGATCTTGTAAGAATCCTTTATTAGCTGACCATTTTAGGGAATATGGTGGATTCATTACCACAGCATCAAACATAGTTTTAGAAACAGGTGGCCAATCTTCATCTAGAGTATCTCCACGTCTCAATTCTTGGTTTGAAGAATCTACACCATGTAAAATCATGTTCATTCTTGCAAGATTATAGGTAGACATATTAATTTCTTGACCATAATAGAAGATTTTATCCGCTTGACCATTAGCTAATTTAATGTACTTTTTAAAGTTTAAAAGTAAAGAACCTGACCCCATTGCAGGATCGTATACTGTCATTTCTTCAGGATAATTTTTATCTACTAAAGTTAACTTAGTTAAAAGTTCAGATACTTCTTGCGGAGTGTAGAATTCGCCTGCTTTTTTACCAGACTCAGAGGCAAATTGACTGATTAAATATTCATAAGCATCACCTAAAGTATCCTTATTATCAACTTGGTTAACTAATTCTAAATCACCTATTGCCTTTATGACATTTGCAATAGTATCAGCTTGTTTTTGGGCATTTGTACCTAATCGATGTGAATATAGTTGAACGTCAGCAAATAGGCCTTCGAAATCACTGTCTTTAGTGCTTTCAATATCATTAAACGCATCTGCTAAATCTGATATTTGAAATGTTTTGATTTTGCCATCTTTAGTTCTAGCTGTACCATTAATTTCATTCAAAATATATGTAAAAGTATGTTCTGGAGAAATAGTATATGAAAATGTCGTTCTTATATCGTCCTGAAGTCCTTCAGTATCAAACTTTTCTTCGTATATTTTTTGATTTTCTTCTAATGATAAATCGCGTCTTCCTTCTAATACTTCCCCAACATGATAAAGCATCTTATCAGAAAGGTATTTATAAAAGATAATACCTAATAAATAATTTTTATATTCATTGGCATCCATTTTAGAGCGTAATGCATCTGCCGCACTAAATAAGGCACTTTCTAATTCTTTTTTAGTTAAAACTCTTTCTTCTGACATTAATTTTCAATCCTTCTAATTTTCGTTTGGTATCAACGAAAGCGTTCAAGTAATATTTTACATTCTTCAGCCAAAAATCTCTATAACAAAAGAACAAATATTCGAAAAATAAAAATGCACTTTAGTCAAGTGCATTTAATTTATATACTTTCGTAATTCTCTTTCATTAATCTTACTTTGTTTTTCAGCAGCATCATAAACAAATTCAAAAATAGATTGATCAATATCAGCAATATCAATAAAAAATACAGTATTTGTTCTTGCGTTGAAAATCATTAATTGTTCAATATTTTCATTATTAAAATGATTATAAAATCCTAACGTATAATACAAAAGCAACTGGCGAACCCAAGAAATTTGCATAGTAGTTTTCACTGAAACCTTTAAATCCAATAATGTCTGTTTTAAAAGATAGTCACCATCTCCAGAGACAAAACCATTTTCAGCCTTAGCAAAAAATGCATCCCTAATTGGCCAACCAAATTCTTCAAAAAATTCCTCAACACGTTGAATCATCATTTTAATATGTTCAGTTGTTAACTTATCAGGATGTACTTTAGGTTCAACATATCGACCACTGCGAAATGCATCTTCCCATGCACAAATATTGGTTGCCAGGTAAATAGCCTCATCTGATAACGAATCCACATCTGACAGATCTTTAACTAAATATCCTAGTCTTTCTTCTTGATCTAAAAGCTTCTTATATTCCTTAACTGGAATAATTCCATGAATCAAATCTTGTTTGGCTTTAGCATTCGCAACGTCAAAGGCGTGTTCATCAGCAAGCAACACATAGCGAGAAAGATAATCTACTATGGTTCCTACCTCAGTTGGTCTTATATTCTCATCTTCCTTTGAAATAAAGGCATTTTGGCTCAATTGCTTAACCGTAAAGGCACTGCTCTTAACAATTTTATCTAAAGGCAATATTTTAGGTTGATGTGCAATTTGAGTTATTGTGATTGATAATTTCATTTAATTTTCTTTCACTTTAACAGAAAGATAAAATTCATCTTTTGGCACCTTATATGCTTCAATTATTTGCTTAAGAACATGCATATTACGATGAGCACTTCCACCGGTCATTACATAAATACCATCTCTAACTTTGGAATAACTCCACTTTAATTTGTCATCAATATCTTTCTTTTGACAAATTATGAAGCTATTATTTTGATTAGCATCATTTAATATTCCCTTCCAAGTTAATCCAACTAAACTTTCCAACAAATCAGGATTATCTTGGTCTAAAATTTGAATGACTTGAAGAGGCACGTCTTTAAAGTACTTAACAGGATACTTTGATCCTTCAAGAGTAAATGAAACTAATTTTCTTCCTGTAGTCGCATCTAAATTGTCTAATCCAATTTTATCTACAGCTTCAAACTCAATTCTTGAATCTTCAATAGGATTCAATTCATAACGATTCAGTAGTATATCTGCCAATCTCTCTGCTCTAGCCTTAATATCTGTGATTGTCCATTCATCTTTATCTACTACATCCTTATTAAGAATTATTGCTTTAGAATTTTCTTCTAAAATATGTTTCTTTTCAGCAAAACTCTTATTAGACATTTCAGAATTATATCCGGTTATAGATAAGTTCCCTAATGTATGAACAAATTCATCATGTTCTTCATCAGAAATATTCTTACGCCACGATTTACTCATTGTCTGTGGCATGATATGTTCAATAGTTAAATCTTCTGAATTTAACTTTTCCTTTGAGTTTCCATTCTCAATATCAAGCATTATTAAGTCACAAAGTCCTTTATTCAAATAAAGCTTGGAGTGAATTAATGCATTTTTGAGTTGATTATTATCTGGTACTTCATTTTGATTTTGTTGAACAAATAAATACTTATTGATAGCTTGGTAATATTTTTTCTTATTTTTAACTAATTTAAATGTTCGAGCATAATAACTAGCAAAAAATCCTAATAAAGAATTAGAAGGTACATCACAAATTGTCCTTCTTATAAGATAAATTGTAATCAAATGAATCACTTTAGTTAAAGTTTCTTCATCAATTTCATTATTTTCATAGTCATGGAAAACATGAAGAAAGAATGGATAAGATGTGCTTTGATTTATTCTATTTAAACTAGCTAAATCTGTTTTAATATCATCGTTATAACTAGATTCTGCCGGATACATAAAAGAAGCATATAATTCTGCATAATCTTTTATTTCCTTAAGTGCTTGTTCATGACTTAGATTTTCATTTTTAAATGTATCAACAAAAGTTTGGTAAACTTTACGTTCAGCGACCACTGAATTTTTCTTCATAATAATAAATTGTCTAAAGAACGCATCCATAGCATGATTGCTATTATCTCTTCTTAATTTATTTTCAATAGGTAACCAGTAATCTTCAAATAATCTTTCTTGATCATGATCACTCATTAATAAAAAATTACGAATTAAATCTGAATTAGTTAAAGCAACACCCGTAGAATTGATACTTTCAAAAATTATTTGAGGATCATCCTCACCCTCTTTTAGACTAATTCCTACTACTTGAAGTTGTCTTATAGCCCATAAAATTTCTCTACTTGCTATACCTTGCCTTAACCAATTATCAAAAGTTTGTTTCGCTAATCTATAATTTTCTACAATATGACTATTTTCATCTAATTTTGAATTATCGTGTTTTAATAATGCAGAATATTGAATATTATCTGATTTAATAGGCTTCAACTTGATTTTATATTCTTGTGATGGCGATTGAGTATTAATTAGAAAACTTTCAATAGTTCCAGTAGTAAATGCATCACCATCAACTGTGGCATCTTTTAAGGCTTGAAGCATTAATGTAATGGTAGTTAATCTTTGTTGCCCATCGATAATCAAGTATTCTGGTAATCCTATATCACTATTAGTTGATTCAAGATAAACCACCGCACCTAAGAAATGATGCTCTTTAGTTTTAATTACAGTATGTAAATCATCTAATAATCTTTTTACATTATTTTTATTCCAGTCATAGTTACGCTGATAGACCGGAATCTTTAAAATCATTTGAAATGGTGCGAAAAATCGCTCCGTTGCATTAAATATACTTGCTTGCATTGTTGTTTGCTTTCCTTTTAATTTCTAAATTGTAAGCTAATGGATTCATATTAACTTTTTCTATACTCTATAATTTTAACACTACATTTTATAGCGTTTTCCTCCACTTATCATCATCTTTCAGTAATTTAAATTACAGTAATCATACTTACGATAATTATAATTACTGTAATTACGATTACTGAAAAATAAAAAGCATCCCTCTCTGGAATGCTCGTAAGCGTAAAAAACTGAAGTATCTTTCTTAGCTTCCATTTTTCGGCTATTCTTAGCTCATAAACTTAAGGAGGCAAAGAACATGCTATTACCTCCTACTCAATCTGTTTACTTATATTATAGAGGATAATTTATGTATGCGTTTTCTATTTTGCTATAAAAAAAGTCTCTTGACTAAGTCAAAATAACCTAATCAAAAGACGTTTTTAACTATCTCCTACCTATTCGGCGTAACATCAACGCGTGCTGTTTTAATCTCGGACCAGTCACTGATCAAATTACTGTGAAGTGCACGAACGCGAACTTCGTAAACTTGGTCCTTCTTAAAGTCTTGTCCAAAATCATTCGTTGGATCATCTACTATATCGCCGCTTCTAGCTTTGCTAAAGAAGGTTGCCCACTTACTACTACCTTTCAATCTATACTGAATCTCATAGCTATCAGCTTCTGGGTTAATGTCCCATTCAATGTTGATATATGGTTCATCTGAACCATGGTCGTCATAATAACTAACTTTAAGCGTTGGCGTCTTTGGTTTCTCATGACTGCCCTTTAAAGGAATATAGTAAGTAAACTTTTGATTTGCTGAAACTGGGCTAAAGCTTCTACCTTCTTCATCATTCACCGCACGAACAGCAATATCGTAAGTTTCACCGTTAATCAGTCTATTCTTTGAAATTGTCTGAGTTAAAACATCAGGATAATTGCCGTCAGGGGTGAAATTACTATGTCCAATCATTGATGCGGCATCAAGCAAAGGATCATTTGATCTATACCGTCTTAGAGAAGAACCATAAATTCCATAACCAGTCGCATTATCAGCTTTAGTATAATCAACCTTGATTCCATCTTCAGTTGAGCTAACCTTAGTCACCTTAGGCGTACTTGGAAGAGCATTCGTATCTTCGCTAGTCAACTTAAAGCTGAAACGACCACGAGCAGAACCTTTTTCTAGATAATAAGTCCCTTTCTCTAAATTCCAGGAATATTTTCCATTTTTTAAGGTTCCTTTGGTTTTCCATGGATTTAACGCATAACCATAATCTGTGTCCTGCACAATTTGAATGTCATTATTGTTAAAAATATTAGACCGACTGTTCTCATACACCGGCTGAACAGACATATTCATCGTTACCTTTTGATCTTTATCCAGCGTGAATTTGTATATATTCGTTGTATTCAGCTTGTCACTATGATACATGTTGCTTAGACCAGTAACTGTCTGGCCCATTTTAAGTGGGATAGCTTCCGAATAACGTACTGTAGTTGGATAAGTTTTATGAGAGAAAGTCTCCAGCTTATTTCTGATCTTGGTAATCCGTGTAGCGCTAGTCTTAATCTTTACATTTTTACCAGATTTAGTAGTCAAATTGTAATGACCAGAACGCAAATAGAAGACTTGGGTATTCTTGTTTTTACCCTTATAAGGGATGCATTCCCAATTTGAAGTATTAAGGATCTTATATTTTGCCTTAGTGGCAACAGTTAATCTGGTTGGTGCTTTGAAATAGAAACGGTATTGATTGCCTTTTCTCACATAGCTGGTTGCATTATCAGAAATTGGTACTGTTGCAGCTTGAACGTTAGTATTCAAACTAAATAGCAATGCACCAGCAGCTACTGCACCAATTAAATAGCCTCTCCTCTTCATAGTTTTAACCTTCTTCTGCTTAATAATCCTCAAGTTCTTCAAGTTGACCATCAGCCGACTGATAAGCCTTCTTAACTTGTTTCAACTTGAGTTCAGGGATAAAGTTCATTGTCTTAGCTGGATTTAACACATCAAGCAATTGGACTCGCATCATCTTATCAATCTTTAATTTCTTTTCAGGCAATTTCAAGATTGTATTCATATCTTTCATGCTATTGTACTTTTCAACTGTCTTGTTTACTTCGCTAGCTAAATAAAGCCAAGTACGATAATCAACTGATACAACCTCATTCTCTGGAACTTCAAGTTCCAACAAGATTTCACCGGCATCCGGCATTTCGGTTACATGTTCAGGAAATGGTGTACAAGAGATCGGTATCTTTTTAGCCAAAATAGGCTTCTTTGCTTCTGGCAACGTATCTTTAATAATCTTTTGCAACAGATATTGTTCAAGATAGATATTCTTGAAATATTGATCTTGTGTACGAATCGCATTAAGTAAATATGATTGCTCATCAATACTGATCTTGCCGTTCTGTCTTAAATCCGTCCAACCTTTTTGACTAATTGTATACTGTAAAGTTAATATTTTCATTTTATCTTCCTTGTTAACGTATTTCTTATATTTATTATAACAAAAAGCCAGCACACTATAGCATTCCATAGTATGCTGACTCTTTAATTTAGGTTAGATTTTTTACCTATTAAAATTTAGAATTAGATCAATCAAATCCTGTACTTTCTGCAGATCAGCAGAGCTAATCACTTTTACCTTATTTGGTATTTTGAAGTGAGCATAATAATCAACAAAACGTTGAATAATATCAATATTCACTGAATATTCTCGATCACGATTGCGTTGGTCGAGAATTTTTAGCGCATGAGTTAATGATTCCTCACTTAGTGGATCATTGGCATCCAGTAGTGGTTTAAAACAATCGATCACATACACTTGATAATTATCCGGTACTCTTTTCAAGATATCATTAATTGGATTAAATCCATGCCCGCCTAAATTTGTATTATCGACAATAGTTGGTAGGCCATTTTGTAACCGTGTTTGCAGTATTTGATTAAAAATTTGCCACACGATTTTTTCAGTTTGACCCACAAAGTTTATTTGGGGATGCCCATTATTTGAATTAATTCCATTTAAACGAATTCTAATCTCATCAGCTGAGATAGTATAGTTTTGCAAATCGTTCATCTTAATGAAACTAGATTTACCTGAAGCTTGTGGCCCCAACATTAAGATTAACGGTATCCTTCTCATATTATTAGTCATCTTGGTAATACAAATCCTTAAATTTCTTATGCTTATATTGTTGAGCAAGTTGTGGCGTCTTCCAGGCAACGCCACTTACCCATGGACCGGCTCCTTGAGCAAGGACTAAAACAGATTGACCGTTCTCAGTATGTAGGCCATAGAAGTCTCCATCACCTGCTTCCTGCATCCAACCACGGACATTCATATAATTTATTCCATGAACACGTTGACTTCCCATACCAGCCATTCCCCAATTTTTGGTTGCTTTATGATATGATGCAGACATATCACCATAAGTATATTTATCAAGAAAACCAGCTTTTACTTTATGCAATTCTTGTACGTAATTATCAACGTTGATTTTGTTTTGACTTATTTTAATAATAGACATTTTATCATCATTATAAG
The DNA here is from genome assembly GCF_016742815.1 of Lactobacillus sp. A27. Taxonomy (NCBI): domain Bacteria; kingdom Bacillati; phylum Bacillota; class Bacilli; order Lactobacillales; family Lactobacillaceae; genus Lactobacillus; species Lactobacillus sp. A27. Next base: position 778 of record NZ_JAEHNT010000104.1, on the reverse strand, counting down.
TATACCAAGTACCTTGAAATTCAGTTGGCACATTAAACAATCCGTCGTCTCCTGGTAAGTTTGATTTTTTACCAGCAGAATCTGAAGAATCATCGCCTGAATCCGAACGCTCATCGTTCACCTTGGCATTTTGAGCTAAACTATTTACCAAACTATCTGAGTCACGTTTATTCAAATAATCAACCATTTGCTTCATGGTCACAGATCCTAATTTTTTACCATTTGAAAAGAGATAATAAATATTCTCTCCATTCACTTGCTTAAGAGTATATCCAGCATCTGCCGATACCATGTAGGCTACGCCGCTACCCTCATTCATATATGAATAATTTGACTGATTCTTTAAATCGACTTCAATACCGTTTTGCTTACCATCAAGCAAAGCCTTGTTCCAACTACCAGAATAACGATCACCAGCATATGCCACTATAACCGCCACTGTTTTTTGTGGACTTAAATCCTGATCCGATAAGTGCCCCATCTTTGTAGGTTGTTTCTTATTCTTAGTTACTTTGATAGTTGCACTACCTTTAGATGAAGTCTTTTGCTTAGGCTTTTGACTGCAGCCAGCTAAAGCTAAACCTGCTAACAAAATTACTGATATTTTCCCAATCTTTTTCATTTCATCCTCAACTTTCCAATTCAACGATATTTTACCACTTCTCGTGTACTCAAAAAGACATAGTTAGATATTAATCCAATGTCATTAAGTTAAGACATTGACAATTAATATTAGACTTTTAAAGCACTGATTTAACATTTAATTGGTTAAATTGGT
>NZ_JAEHNT010000103.1:1271-41920 GCF_016742815.1 Lactobacillus sp. A27 | reverse complement strand
TAGAAAAAGAACGATGATTTTCGCGAAGAATTTCATCGTTCTTTTTTCATGGCCTAGGATTTAGTTTTTTCCCAGACACTTTTAAACGTAAAGTAAAACGGAAAAATACATTAAAATTGAACCTAACATGACGAATAAATGCCAAACCGTATGGATAAATGGCACATTACGCATACTGAATAAAATCGCTCCGACCGTATAAGCAATACCACCACTGACTAATAGCCAAAAGCCTGTTGGGCTAAGACGCACATACAAGTATGAACCGGATAAAATTACTAACCAGCCCATAGCAACGTAAAGTACGGTGTCGAGAATTACATGCTTTCCCCGGTTGAAAATATAATAGATGATTCCAAAGATCGTTAATCCCCAGATCAAGCCAAATAATGTCCAACCCCATGCACCGCCAATTGCAACTAAAGAGTATGGGGTATATGAACCTGCAATCAAGAGAAAAATTGAAGAATGGTCGAAAATCTGGAAGACATTTTTAGCTCGCGTAAAAACTAAACTATGATATAAAGTTGAAAACAAATATAACAAGACTAGGCATGAACCATAAATAGTAAAAGTTACTATGCGCATGGGACTGCCAGTATGTGCAGCTTTAACAATTAAAACTACTAAGCCTGCAACAGCTAGACCAAAGCCGATGCCATGTGTAATAGCACTAAAAATGTTATCAAGTAAATAGTATCTTTCCGATCTTAATTTTGGCTCCTGCCAAAGTTTTTTCATTTTTGTGATGCAACAATCCAACAATCCAATCATTCCTTTTTTCTTCTGGAAAATTTTTGATATACTAACTATATGTTACTTGCTCATATTTTATCATAAAAATTAAAGTGAGCATCTTAGAATAGGGGTCGAATACATTGTCAAAAATTAAAATTATGACAGATTCCTCAGTTCAATTAACTGAAGAAGAAATAAAAAAATATGATATTACTGTTGTACCTTTGTCAGTAACTATTGATGGTAAGACATATGTTGACGGTGTAGATATTACTAGACGCGACTTTATTGAAAGAATGGATGAAGGCAGTGATGTGCCTAAGACCAGTCAGCCTCCAATTGGTCGCTTTGTAGAAACAATTAAAAAGTTGACTGCTGATGGCAGTGAAGTGTTAGGAATCTTTTTGGCTAAGTCTCTTAGTGGAACAATCGATGCCGCTAAGCAAGCAGCTCAAATGGTTCCTGATGCTAAGGTTGTATGCCATGATTCTGGTTATACAGATCGAAGCGAAGGCTATGAAGTCCTTGCTGCAGCTAAAGATGCTCAAGCAGGCAAGTCTATTGATGAAATCTTGGATCATCTGAAGAAAATGGAAGACAATATGTATTTGGAAATGATGATTCCTGATTTAACCAATATTGTAAAAGGCGGCCGACTTGGAAAATTGGCTAGTCGTGTAGTCAGCATGTTAAATATTAGAATCTTCTTGCAAATGAAGAATGGGAAAGTCTTAGTACCTAAAAAGGGACGGGGCAAGAAATTCACCGAAAAGTTTAATGATATGTTGGTTGACCAATTGAAGGAATTGGGCGATCAGGTTAAGCAAGTAGGTATTTCATATGTTGATACACTAGATGATATGGAAAAATTAGCTGCTCGTTTTAAGGAAGTAAATCCTAATTTAGATATTTTGATTCGAGAAACTAGTCCAATTATTATTACTCATGCAGGTCATGGTGCCTACGCAGTTATGTTTTATACGGAGTAAAAATGGCTTATCGAGAAAGTTTTTATCGTTATTTGATGACGCAGCGTGATGCGGATTCTTCAGATGAAATAGCACAATTTGCGAATAACGCACAGCATGATCTGACTTTTCCTAAGCAGGAACAAGATTATGAAAAATTGTCAGATTATTTAGAACTTAATGCTAGTTATTTACCAAGTATGTCTATTTTTGATCGTGCATATAGAATGTACGAAGACAAAATGATGTATTAAGCCCAAGCCTCTGTTGCCTGGGCTTTTTCATTGGATGAGAAATAAAATGAAAGTAATGATTTTTATTGGGGTGATCGTCTTTGCTGTTGCCATGGCAACGATGATCCAGCAACGATTTTTACAAAAAATATCAGTTAATTATATTGCCCTAGTTATTGGGATGGCGATTGCGTTAGTGCCGCAGCCCAATCTTTTAATTGAAAATTTTAATTCAGAAGTCTTTTTGGGCTTGATTGTCGCACCGCTCTTATTTTTTGAGGGCCAAAGAACCCGGCTATATAGTATTTTACGTAGCTGGCGTGCAATCGTTGGCTTAACGGTAGTAATGATCGTGTTAGCAACAGTTGTAGCAGGATTGGGAGTTTATGCTATAGGACTTTTTCTGCCACTATCATTTATTTTGGCAGCTGTTTCTACACCAACAGATGCAACGGCAACTGAATCAGTCATTCACGGGCTAAAGCTGCCTAAAAAAATTAGTTTTTATCTTAAAGATGAATCTTTATTTAATGATGCGTCCGGTATTATACTGCTCAATATGGCAGTAGATTGGTATATTCATAAGCAGCTTCATGTTGGTGAAGCGATTATTGATTTCCTTTATTCTGCTGGTGGTGGAATTGTGCTAGGAATTTTAATCGCGGCTATTCTAGTCTTTTTGAGGCAAAAGAGCTTCAGATCAAAATACCATTTGGTATCTGATGTAAAGATGCCCATGGAAGTTTTATTCTTTTTGACACCTTTTATTATTTATTTTGTAGCTGAAGAAATTCATGTTTCAGGGATCATAGCTGTGGTAGCTGCAGGTTTACTTCACAACGTAGAATCTGAGCGTAGTCGTTTAACGAATGCATCGATTTTTTACAGTAATCACCAATTTTCACAATTAATAATTGATATTTTAAATGGTGCTGTCTTTTTGCTTTTAGGAATTATTATTATTCGATCAATGCGCGATGATGTTTTCAATCAACAGACGATTGAGGCAATTTTAATTGGTATAATTTTATATGTTGCGAATTTGGCAGTGCGCTTTTTCTATTGTCGATTTTCACCATCAATTAAAGGAAAAGTCAGTTCAAAGGACGCATTAATCTTTAGTTTAGGTGGAATTCATGGTGCAGTGACTTTTGCCTTGGCTTATACTTTAAGTGAAATGAGCGTTAATATTGCTGATTTTCATTTGATTTTAGTTAGTGAAATTGTATTGATTTTATTAAGTTTAATAGTTCCTACAGTTGTGTTTAGATTTATTTTGGAAAAAGATAAGCCTGATTTAGATCAAAGGAAAGAAGTAAATCGTGTACGCAAGGCGATGGTTCATTATGCACTAAAGCAGATGAATCAGATTTATTTGCCTAAAAAGATTCGCAAGCAGCTAGATTTCGATTTGCGAACACAAATGAATCAAACTTCTATTAAGGATTTTATTAGAGAAGTTAAATATACTGTTAAACAAAAAGAATTAACAGATGATCAAAAAGAATTTAGAGCGGAAGTTTATCGCTATGCTTTTAGACAAGAACGTAATTATTTAGGAAAAATTGCACAGCAAGAACAAGAGTATCGGCATGGCTTTTTGGTATTATATCGAGAAATTTTGATTGCGGAAGTAATTTTCTTAGGTGATGAAGAAGAATAATATTAAAGAAAGAAGAGATAATATGGCAACAATTCAATGGTATCCAGGTCACATGAATAAGGCTCGAAATCAGCTCGAAGACAAATTAGGCTTGATCGATGTTTTAGTTGAAGTTCTTGATGCTAGAATTCCCGAATCATCAAGAAATCCAATGATAGAAGAATTAGTAGGCAATAAGCCTCATATTATTATTTTGAATAAAGCAGATTTAGCTGATCCTGCTTTAACTAAAAAGTGGGCCACTAAATTAAGTGGACCAGGTAAATATGTCTTGGCTATTGATTCACTGCATAATACCAATATGCAAAAGTTAATCTCAATGGTTAAAAAAGCTGCTGCAGAAAAGACTAAAAAACTGGAAGCTAGAGGTGCCTCAAATCCTACGATTAGAATAGCTCTTGCAGGTATTCCTAACTGCGGCAAATCGACCATCATTAATCGCTTAGTAGGACGCAATGTGGCTGAAGTAGGTAATAAGCCGGGCGTTACGAAAGGCCAAAGATGGCTAAAGACCAGTAGTAATATTCAAGTTTTGGATACACCGGGTATCTTATGGCCTAAGTTTTCAGACCAAGAAGTTGGTTATAAGTTGGCTGCCTTTGGTGCAATTAAGGATAGCGTATTTCATGCTGATGATGTGGCTTTATATGTACTTGAGAATTTACGCCAGCACTATTTGAAAGATTTGACTAAGTTTTCTAAGTTAAATAGTGCAGATATTGAGAATTTGTCAGATCCGGATATTCTTTTAGCAATGACTGAAAAATATGGTATGCGTGATGATTATGATAGATTTTCACTATTTATGTTGCAGCGATTACGTAAGGGCGCAATTGGAAGAATTACGTTAGATAGGCCAAGCAATGACAATTAAAGAAGTAAAAGAATTATTATCATCAAATGATGTAACTGAGGCTCAATTAGCGGAATTAGAAAAAGATCCTCGGGTGGGCGTACAGAAATTAATAGTTAGTTATCGAAAAAAGCAAGCTAAGTTATTAGCAAAGAAAGAAGCTTTTTTAGAACGCTTTTCATATGAAAAACAATTTTGGCAAAAAGGAGAATTAGTCGCTGGCGTTGATGAAGTTGGTCGTGGACCTTTGGCTGGGCCAGTAGTCACAGCTGCTGTGATTATTGATCATAATTTTGATTTATTAGAAGTGAATGATTCTAAAAAATTAAGCCCTGAAAAAAGACTGCAACTTTATCCTAAGATTTTGTCAGAAGCTGTCAGCGTCGGAATTGGCGTCAAAAGTGCCGCTGTAATTGATCAGATTAATATCTATGAAGCAGACCGTCAGGCGATGGCTCAAGCAGTAAAAGCTCTTGATGTAAAACCTGATGCACTTTTGGTTGATGCTATGAATGTACCAATAGATATACCCCAAATTGAGTTGATCAAGGGGGATGCTAAATCCAATTCTATTGCAGCTGCGTCTATTGTTGCTAAGGTATTTCGGGATAAATTGATGGATGATTATGATAAAATTTATCCACAATATGGTTTTCCTAGAAATGCGGGTTATGGCACTAAGGAACATATTGAAGCGTTAAAGAAATATGGTCCAACTCCGATTCACCGTAAGACTTTTGCTCCTGTAAGTGATTTTTTTAAATAAAATTCGATTTTAAAAGAAAAAAGCCTCTTTTTTTGCGTAATAAATAGTGGAGGCTTTTTATGAAAAAGAAAGAATTTTTATTAAGACTAAAATTGCAAAAGGGTGTCGGCTACGTAAAATTATTAACGATTGCCAATCAAATGAAGCCGGGATTAGAAATTGAAATTGATGATTTAAACGAGATGGATTTATCAGAAAAATTGATAAATGCATGTCAATTGGCTTTTAATGATGATAAATTAGCCAAACTGACTAGCCAAATTGAGCGGCAATGTATTGTAATTAGTTTCTTTGATGAAGAGTATCCTGAAAAACTCCGGCAGATTTATCGTCCGCCTTTAATTTTATTTGCACAGGGAAATTTGTCTTTATTAAAGAAGGATATCGTAACGATTGTTGGTTCACGTTATCCGACACGATACAGCAGGGATGTAATTAATCGATTAGTTCCAAATTTGCTTGATCAAAATAAAGTAATTGCTAGCGGTTTAGCTAGGGGAGTAGATGCCTTGGCACATGAAGCCACTTTAAAAAATGAAGGTCGTACTATTGCCGTAGTTGGCAATGGCTTGAACCATTCTTATCCTACAGAAAATTATTCCTTGCAAGAGCAAATAAAAAATAATGGTTTAATTATTAGTGAATACCTGCCAGATACGCCGCCGAGGCCCTATAGATTTCCCGAGCGTAACAGGATTCTTGCTGGTTTGAGTGAAAGTATCATTGTTACAGAGGCCAAAGAAAAGTCTGGTTCACTAATTACTGCGAGCTTAGGATTACAAGAAAATAGAGATATTTATGCGGTCCCTGGTCCAATTACTAGTAAGTTGTCGGCAGGTCCTAATCAGTTGATTGAAGCGGGTGCTACACCAATTGTTGATTTTAAATTCAAAAACGAAAAGATTTGACAATTAACAAAGTATTATTTATCTTTGGACTGTATAAAGTAAAAAATAATATTTAAATAAGGAGGCATTTAATGCCTACTAAAGCAAAAAGTAAATCAAAAACTAAAAAACGTAAAAAAACTTTAGTCATTGTGGAATCTCCTGCAAAGGCTAAAACTATTGAAAAATATTTGGGTAGAAATTATCACGTTATTGCCTCAAAAGGCCATATTCGTGATTTACCTAAGTCTCAAATGGGGATTGACTTTGAAGATAACTATAAGCCAAAGTATATTTCCATTCGTGGCAAAGGTGACACAATTAAAGAACTTAAAAGCGAAGCTAAAAAAGCTAAAGAAGTCTACTTGGCATCCGACCCTGATCGTGAAGGGGAAGCTATTGCTTGGCACGTTGCGCATGCTCTTAATTTAGATGAGAATGCCAAAAACCGAGTAACTTTTAACGAAGTTACCAAAGATGCGGTTAAAGAAAGTTTTAAGCATCCACGAACAATCGATATGGATACTGTTGATGCTCAACAAGCTCGTCGTGTTCTTGACCGAATCGTAGGTTACTCACTTTCCCCAATTTTATGGGCTAAAGTAAAAAAAGGTTTGAGTGCTGGTCGTGTTCAATCTGTTGCTTTGAAGCTAGTTATTGATCGTGAAAAAGAGATTAAGAACTTCAAGCCTAAGGAATACTGGACAATTGATGCCGAGTTTGCAAAAGACAAAGAAAAGTTTAAGTCTGCTTTTTATGGTGTTGATGGCAAGAAGACAGAATTGCCAAATATTGATGCAGTTAAAGAAGTTTTAGCAAAGATTGATAAGAAGAAGGACTTTATTGTTGAAAAAGTTGTTTCTCGTCAACGTCGCAGACAGCCTGCTGCACCATTTACTACTTCAACTATGCAACAAGAAGCTAATAAACGCTTAGGCTATAGAACTCGTAGAACTATGAGCATTGCACAGCAATTATATGAAGGAATTAGTCTAGGCAAGCAGGGCACTGTTGGTTTAATCACCTATATGAGAACTGACTCTAAACGAACTTCTCCAGTTGCTCAACAAGAAGCCTCAAAGTTCTTGCATGAAAATTATGGAGCAGAATTTGCTGCTAAGAGTCAAAGACATTTTAAGAATCAGGAAGATGCTCAAGATGCCCACGAAGCAATTCGTCCAACTAGCGTATATAGAACTCCTGAATCATTAAAGGATGTTTTAACTAAAGAGCAATACCGTTTGTATAAACTAATCTGGTCACGTTTCTTAGCTAGTGAAATGACTCCTGCTGTTTATGACACTGTTAGAGCAGATATTGTGCAAAATGGCGTAATTTTTAGAACTACTGGTTCAAAAATGAAATTTGCTGGTTTTACTAAAGTTTATGATAATCAGCAAGAAAAGAATGTTGAATTGCCAGACTTGCAAGAAGGCGATCAAGTTAAAATGACCAAGTCAGATAACAAGCAGCACTTTACTTTGCCCCCTGCTCGTTATACTGAAGCTAGCTTGGTTCACGCTCTAGAAGAAAATGGTGTTGGACGTCCATCAACTTATGCACCTACAATTGATACCATTCAACGTCGCTATTACGTCAAGTTAGATGGTCGTTCAATTGTTCCAACTGAATTAGGTGAAATTGTTGATACATTAGTTGAAGAATTTTTCCCAGACATTGCTAATGTAGACTATACTGCTCATCTTGAGAATGAATTAGATGAAGTCGAAGATGGTAAAAAGCAATGGGTAAGTGTAGTTGACGAATATTACCAACCATTTAAGAAGGAATTGAACAAAGCAGATAGCGAAATTCAAAAGGTACAAATTAAAGACGAACCAGCTGGATTTAACTGCGATATCTGTGGTGCACCGATGGTAATTAAGATGGGACGTTATGGCAAGTTCTATGCATGTTCACGTTTCCCAGATTGTCGTAATACTAAACCAATTGTGAAGAAGATTGGTGTGGTTTGTCCTAAGTGTGGTAAAGGTGAAGTGGTAGAAAAGAAATCACGTAGAAATCGCAAATTCTATGGCTGTTCACGTTATCCAGAATGTGATTTTGTATCATGGGACAAACCAATTGGCAGGAACTGCCCTAACGATGGTCATTTCTTAGTAGAAAAGCATTCGAAGAAAGGACCAGTTATCTTGTGTCCAAATGGTAATTACCGTGAGGAACCACAAGAAAATGAAGATAAATAAAATTAAGAATAAGGTGATTTAATGCCCAAAAATGTAACTGTAATCGGAGCAGGTCTTGCTGGAAGTGAAGCAACCTGGCAATTAGCTAAGCGTGGAATTCACGTTGACCTGTACGAAATGCGTCCTCAAAAAGAGACGCCTGCACATGAAACCGGCGAATTTGCGGAATTAGTCTGCACAAACTCCATGCGTTCTAATCAGTTGTCTAATGCAGTAGGACTTTTAAAAGAAGAAATGCGTCATCTTGATTCATTGATTATGAAAGCCGCTGATAAGACCCAAGTTCCTGCTGGTGGAGCATTAGCAGTGGATCGTGACAGTTTTAGTAAATACGTAACTGATACTTTGCGTGGCTTAGATAATGTCACAGTTCATGAGGAAGAAATTACTGAAATTCCGGCAGAAGGCATCACTATTATTGCCACTGGTCCTTTAACCAGTGACGCATTGGCTGAGCAAATTCAGAAGTTTTCTGGTACAGATAGTCTGCACTTCTTTGATGCCGCTGCTCCAATTGTAGCTGCGGATTCAATTGATATGAATATTGTTTATAAAAAATCACGCTACGACCGCGGAGAAGCTGCTTACTTAAATTGTCCAATGAACAAGGAACAATATGAAAACTTCACTCGTGAATTAATTAAAGCAGAAACTGCTCAATTACATGGTTTTGAAAAGAATGATGTTTTTGAAGGTTGTATGCCAATTGAAGTTATGGCCGCTCGAGGTGCTAAGACGATGTTGTTTGGACCGCTTAAACCAGTAGGTCTGGAAGATCCTCATACCGGTGAAACACCATATGCAGTAGTCCAACTTCGTCAAGATAATGCTGCTGCTTCAATGTATAACATCGTTGGTTTCCAAACTCACTTGAAGTATGGTGAACAAAAGAGGGTCTTTTCTATGATTCCTGGACTTGAAAATGCTCGTTTTGTTCGTTACGGCAAGATGCACAGAAATACTTATATGGCTTCTCCAGACGTGTTGACTGCTAGTTACGAAGCTAAGAAGCGTCCTGGATTGTTCTTTGCAGGACAGATGACAGGTGTTGAAGGCTACGTTGAAAGTGCAGGAAGTGGCTTAGTAGCCGGAATTAACGCTGCACGTGAAGCTTTAGGTGAGGAGCCAATTGCCTTTCCTAAAGACACTGCATTAGGGTCAATGGCAAATTATGTTACTACTACTAGTGCCAAGCATTTTCAACCAATGAATGCTAGTTTTGCGCTTTTACCTGCCTGGGAAGGTAAGAAGATCCGTAAAAAGCGTGAACGTCACGAAAAAATTAGTGAACGTGGTATCGAAAGCATAGATAAATTTAAAGCGGAAGTTTTAGATTAATGTCAGAAAAACAAGATGAATTAACTCATTTTATTTCTTATTTACAAAATGAGCGACATTATAGTGATTTAACTATTTCTTCTTATCAAACCGACTTGTTAGAAGCTAAAAAATTTTGGCAAAATAATGGTGGCTTTGATGGCTGGAAGAATGTGCAAGAACGTGATATTCAGATTTATTTACAAAATTTAGCTGATCGTAAATTAGCACGTAGCAGTCAAGCGCGACAAATGTCGAGTTTACATTCATTTTTCCGCTTTTTAACGCGAAGAAAATTTATCCAGATTGATCCCACACAGGGAATTGCCCTAAGACGTGGGGAGAAAAAATTACCAGAATTTTTTTACGAGAACGAGCTGAAGCAGGTATTTGACTCACTGAAAGGTAATCAGCCTTTGACAGTGCGTAATTTGGCATTATTTGAACTGTTTTACGCTACGGGGATGCGTGTAAGTGAAGTTAGCAATTTAACCTTGCATCAAATAGATCTTAATTTACAAACGATTTTGGTCCATGGTAAAGGAAATAAAGATCGTTACGTTGCTTTTGATGATCATACAAAAAAATCGCTAGTTAAGTATCTTGAAGATGCACGACCTAATTTATTAAAAAATGATGCTGAACAGCATGTTTTTTTAAGTAATTTAGGCAAGCCTTTGAGCAAACGCGGAATTGAATATGTGATGCAAAAAACTTTTAATCAGGCTGGAATAAGTGGAAAAGTTCACCCTCATGAGTTGCGTCATACTTTTGCAACCGCTATGCTTAATAATGGGGCGGATTTACGCAGCGTCCAAGAACTATTAGGACACAGTAGTTTATCTGCTACCCAGATTTATACGCATGTTACAATGGCGCATTTAAAATCAGATTATGAAAAATACTTCCCTCGTAATAAAGAAAGTTGAGGTTTAATATGACAACAATTTGTTCAGTAAGATTTAATGGAAAAACTGCAATTGCAGGTGATGGACAAGTTACTTTAGGTGAAAAGGTAATCGCTAAGGCAACTGCACGTAAGATTCGTCGTATTTACCATGATCGTGTAATTATTGGTTTTGCCGGTGGTGTTGCTGACGCTGTTAGCTTGCAAGATATGCTTGAAGGCAAGCTTGAAGCATATAGTGGTGATCTTCGTCGTGCAGCCGTAGAAATGGCTCAAGCATGGCGTAAGGATCCAACTTTGCAAAAATTAAACGCAATGTTAATCGCATTTAATGATAAAGATTTGTTACTAATTTCAGGTAATGGTGAAGTTCTTGAACCAGATGAAAACGTTGTGGCAATTGGTTCAGGAGGTAACTTTGCACAAGCAGCAGCTATTGCAATGACACGTCATGCAAATGATATGCAAGCTGATGAAATCGCTCATGAAGCTGTAAAAATTGCCTCAGGAATCGATGTCTTTACTGATGATCATATTGTTACCGATGAAATTTAAGGAGTAAAGTATGGCTATTAAAACACCAAAAGAAATAGTTAAGATCTTAAACGAATATATTATCGGTCAAGATGAAGCTAAAAAGTCAGTTGCAATTGCTCTTTATAACCGTTATCGTAGAATGCAATTGTCTAAGCAAATGCAACATGAAATTACACCTAAAAACTTGCTAATGGCAGGTCCTACAGGTGTTGGTAAAACTGAAATTGCTCGTCGTTTAGCTTCAATTGTAGAAGCACCATTTGTTAAGGTAGAAGCTACTAAATTTACTGAAGTAGGTTACGTTGGTCGTGATGTTGAATCAATGGTCCGTGATTTAGTAGGCGAAGCCGTACGTATGGAAGAAAAGGATCAATTTGCGCGTGTAAAGCCTCAAGCTACTAAAGAAGCTAACAAGCAATTGGTTCGTTTGCTTGCTCCTGGTGTTAAGCGTGAAAAGCGTGGAAACCAAATGCAACAAATGCAAGACATGATGTCTATGCTAATGGGCGGTGCAAATCCAAATAATCAAAATGGCGATCAAGAAGAAGTAACTGATGAAGTTAGAAATCAGCGGATGGATGTTGCTGAAAAGCTAAATAAAGGTTTGCTTGAAGATCGTGAAGTAACCATTGAAGTTGAACAAGCTCCTAAAGCTAATCCAATGAGTGACATGATGGGACAAATGGGAATGGACATGGGTTCCATGCTTAATGACATTATGCCAAAGAAGAAGGTTAAGCGTACTTTATCTGTTCGTGACGCACGTGAAGTCTTGATTCAAGAAGAATCACGTAAGATGGTAGATTATGATACTATTTATCAACGCGCTATTGAGAGAAGCCAAAATAATGGTATTATCTTTATCGATGAAATTGACAAAATTATTGCTGGTAACAAGCGTAATTCTGGTGAAGTTTCTCGTGAAGGTGTACAAAGAGATATTTTGCCAATCGTTGAAGGTTCAACCGTAAATACTAAGTATGGTCCTGTTTCAACTGATCATATTTTATTTATTGCTGCTGGTGCCTTTGCAGAAAGCAAGCCAAGTGATTTGATTCCGGAATTGCAAGGTCGTTTTCCAATTAGAGTAGAACTTAATGCATTGACTAAGGAAGACTTTGTCAAGATTTTAAAGGATCCACAAAATTCATTGCTTAAGCAATATATTGCTTTAATGAAGGCTGATGGTATTAAGTTAATCTTTACTCAAGAAGCAGTTGATAAGATTGCTCAAATTGCCTTTGATGTTAACCAGGGGACAGACAATATTGGTGCCAGACGTCTTTCTACTATTCTTGAAAAATTACTTGAAGATGTTCTCTATGAAGGTCCTGATATGGAAATGGGCGAAATTACCATTACTGAAGCATACGTTGAAGAAAAATTACATGACATTATCATGAACAAGGACTTAACTAAGTTCATTTTATAATTTATAAATTAAGTAACAGCTGATTATCCAGCTGTTTTTTGTTAAAAGCATCTGTTTTGTTTAATGATTAATGTTAAAATATAGGTAATCAAAGCGATTACATTATATTTTTGATATTATTAAATAAGCTAAGTAAGGACAAATTAAGTTATGGATTATACTATTGAAAATAATATGATTAAAGTTGTAATCTCAGATCAAGGTGCTGAGATTCAAAGTGTTAAAAGTGTTCATACTGGTGAAGAATTTATGTGGCAAGCTGATCCTAAAGTTTGGGAAAGACATGCACCGGTTCTTTTCCCAATTGTAGGTAGACTTAAGAATGACGAATATACTTATAAGGGTAAGACTTACCATTTAGGACAACATGGTTTTGCAAGAGATTCTAAGTTTGAGGTTGAAAATCATACTCAAGAAAGTATCACATTCTTGTTAAAAGATAACGAAGAAACCCATAAGGTTTATCCTTTCAAATTTGAATTTAGAGTAAATTATAATTTGATGAATAATTTACTTGAAGAAAACTTTAGCGTTTTAAATAAATCTGATGACACTATGATCTTTGGTGTTGGCGGACATCCAGGATTTAACTTGCCAATAAAAGATGATGAAAAGAAGGAAGATTACTTCTTCGATATGCATCCATCTGTAGCTCGTGTGAAAATTCCTTTAAAGAACGCATTCCTTGATTGGAATAACCGCTCATTAGCTTCAACTGATAGTTTTATTTCCTTGAGTGATGAATTATTTAAGAATGATGCTTTAATTTATGAATTACATGGACACGATAATAAAGTATCACTTAGAACTGACAAGAGTAAATTCCATATTAATGTTTGGACCAGAAATGCACCATTTGTTGGTATTTGGTCACAATATCCTAAGACAGCGGATTATGTATGTATTGAGCCATGGTGGGGAATTGCTGACAGAGATGATGCAGATGGTCAATTAGAACATAAATATGGCATGAATCATTTGGAACCTAATAAAGAATTTCAAGCCGGTTTTAGTATGACGTTCCACTCAGATGCAGATCCTGAAGAATAAAAATAATTTGAATATTTGACTTTAAAAGCTTTCCGATTGGAAGGCTTTTTTGTTTTTTGAGAAAAAATAAAAATAAATTTAACGGCTTTCATTGTTTAAATAAAGCAATTTTAAGATTTTCTATACGAAATTGAACTATTGACATTTTAAATGAAAGTAATATGATTTGTTTATCAAATAATTTGAATATCAAACTATTTGATAAACAAAATAAAGAGGTGAACTAAAGGATCTTGAATGCCGTAGAAATAGAACGGCTAACTGGACGTAGTGAGCCGCTTAGTTTAGTAGATTGTGTTCTTGAAAAAAATTCGAATGAATTAACTGCATTGACGAATGTAACGATGAATGAAGAATTTTTTCAAGGGCACTTTCCGGGTAATCCGGTGATGCCAGGAGTATTGATCGTTGAAGCGTTAGCGCAGGGATGTGAAGTATTGCTTGATAATGATCGATCTGCTTTGAAACTGAGTCAAATTAAAAAGGCTCGTTTTAGAGAAATGGTTAAGCCAGGAGATCAGTTAACAATTAAAGTTAAACGTAAGCTTAAAGACGAATTTATTTTTAAAACTGAAGCATATATCCAAGATAAGCTTGTTTGTAGTGCAGAACTTTCTTTCTCTTAAATAATTTAAATGATTTTGTTTTATAATTTAAGTTGAATATAAACGATAAAGGAACTAGATTATGAAACACTTATATCAAGAGATAAATGATGCGCTTTACAACACTTATTACGGTATTAATCGCATTGAAGAAGAAGAACTTAAAAAGAGTCAGTTCAAAGATTTAACTGTTAAAGAGTTACATGCAATCGATGCGATTACGATGTATGATCATCTAACCGTTTCGCAAGTGGCCGATAAGTTGCACTTGTCACGTGCTACAGTTACTTCGACAGTCGATCGGCTTGTCCGTAAGGGATATGCAGAAAGAATTCGTGATGAAAAAGATCGCAGAGTAGTTCGATTAGCTTTAACCAAAAAAGGACGAGTATTATGCCGTGCTTATCATGCTTATCACAACATGATGGTTAAAAGCTTTTTGCAGAATTTAAATGATGATGAATTACAAACGATCTATCACGCTTTTAAAAATTTGGAGAAATTCGTCAATTCACACTAGATGGGATTGAAAAACGTGAAAGATGTTGAGTTTATAGCTACTAGTTTTGCAGTGCCTGAACGAGTTGTTACAAATGATCAATTGGCTTCATTCATGGATACTTCTGATGAATGGATTAGTAAGCGGACTGGAATCAGACGAAGACATATAAGTACAGAGGAAAATACTTCTTCGTTAGCATTTCGTGCGGTAGAGAAGTTACAAGAAAAAAGCAACTTTTCTCCGGACGAAATTGACTTAATTATTGTGGCGACAATGTCACCTGATAATATGACTCCGAGTACCGCGGCGATGGTCCAAGGAATGTTGGGAGCAAAGAATGCCGTTGCCTTTGATTTGTCTGCAGCTTGTTCAGGCTTTTCTTATGCTATTTCTGTAGCTCGTAATATTTTGCTTAGCAATCACTGGCACAAAGCGATTGTAATCGGTGCGGAAGTTTTATCTAAGTTGATTGATTGGCATGATCGTTTGACAGCCGTTTTGTTTGGCGATGGTGCTGGAGCTGCATTACTAAGTGTAAGCAATGATCAGCATTTATTAGGCCAGGATTTAAAAACTTTTGGAAATATGGGTAATAAGTTAACTGCTGGTCATACTAAGCCGAAAAAGGATTTGCTTGAAAATGATCGAAAAATGTCTGCTTTTGAGATGGACGGTCGAGAAGTATATCGTTTCGCAACGCATCAAGTTCCTAAATCTATTTTACTGGCCGCTCAACAAGCTAATGTTAATTTGGATGAAATAGATCATTTTTTATTGCATCAGGCTAATGAACGAATAATTAAGGAAGTCGCTAAAAAATTGGATCAACCACTAAGCAGGTTCCCAATGAATATTGCTGAATACGGCAATACTGCTGCAGCCAGTGAGGCAATTCTCTTAGCAGAATGTGTAGCTAATAAAGTAATTAAGAAAGGCGATTTAGTCGCCATGAGTGGTTTTGGCGGAGGATTAACCGTAGCCACACTAATATTTAAATTTTAGAAAATAAGAGGTAAAAGTAATGACTAAAGAAGAAATTTTAAAAGATGTTCAAGAAATTGCACAAGACGAATTAGATGTTGAACCTGAAAAGATCACTATGGACACTAATATTAAAGAAGATTTAGATGCCGATAGTTTAGATTTATTTGAAATCTTGAATGAACTTGAAGATAAATATGACATTGAACTTGACGCTGATGATAGTATTCAAACTATTAGTCAATTAGTTGATTTTGTTAAGGATCAAATGGACAAGCAAAAATAATGAAGTTCGGTTTACTATTTAGCGGTCAAGGTGCTCAAAGGGCAGGTATGGGAATTAATTTCTTAGCTGATCCGCTTTTTAAAGAAACAGTAGAAATTGCTAGTGAAGCTAGCGGTCAAGATATTGTTGCTGATTTTAAGAGCGAGCATGATGAATTGAAAAAGACAGTTCATGTTCAGCCAGCTTTAGTTGCCTTTGAAGCCGGAATTTATCGGATGTTGCAACGTGATTTGCCAGATTTTAATGCTGCTGGAATGGTGGGTTTATCTTTAGGCGAATATGGGGCAATGATTGCCAGCAAAGCGATTTCTTTAAAAGAGGGAATTAGTTTAGTTAGTGATCGTGCAAAATATATGCAAGAAGATGCTGATCAAGTTTCTAGTAGCATGGCTGCGTTAATCAAGCCAGATGTTGATAAAGTAAATGCAATTTTGACGGCATTGCAAAATACTGACCAACAAGTATATTTTTCTAATTTTAATTCACCTAAGCAAATTGTAATTGGTGGGGAAGAGTCAGCAGTTAAAAAGGCTGTGCAAGAAATTAATGATCAGGAAGCAGCAAAGCGAGCTGTCGAATTAAAACTAAATGGTGCTTTTCATACGCCTTTATTTAACGAGGCAAGCAAAAAAATGCATCAACGACTTGCTAACGTTTCTTTTGCTCAAGTTGAAATCCCAGTAATTTCTAATACTACGGTTAAACCATTTACTGATGACTGGGCTGAAATTATGGAAAGACAATTAGCTGTGCCAACTCATTTTGGTTCTTGTGTGCAATATTTGATAGATCAAGTAGGAATTGACGCTACTCTTGAAATCGGTCCAGGAAAAACTTTATCTAGCTTTGCACGACAAGTTGACCGCAAACTTGAACACTATCATATTGGTAATTTGACAGATTATCAAAAATTTATTGAGGAAGAACATGGAATTAAAAAATAAAGTAGTTTTGATTACTGGTTCAACCCGTGGCATTGGTCAAGCGATGGCTTTAGCGTTCGCTAAGGCGGGTGCAAAGGTCATTATTAATGGACGACATGAACAACTGAGCGACGAATTTAAGGCTATTCTAGATAGTGAAAACGCGGAATATCAGTATTTATCTGCTGATTTAGCACAAACAGATTTAAAAGAGTTTGCTAAAAAAGCATGGGATCTATATGGGAAAATTGACGTGTTAATCAATAACGCTGGTATTAATCGCGATAAAATGTTGATCGGGATGCGTGAAGCGGATTTCGATCAAGTTATTAATCTTGATCTGCGAGTTCCTTTCTTTTTAACTAAGGCAATTATTAAAAAGATGAATAAAGAGCGTAGCGGCGTGGTTATCAACATGTCCAGTATAGTCGGCTTACATGGCAATGCAGGACAAGCTAATTATGCTGCAGCTAAGGCAGGTCTAGTCGGTTTTACCAAAGCAGCAGCACGTGAAGCAGCTATGCGTAATATTCGTGTGAATGCCATTGCACCAGGAATGATTAATACTGATATGACTGCTGAATTATCAGACAGAGTAAAAAAGAATATTTTAGAGCAGATACCATTAACTCGTCTAGGTGAGGCTAACGAAGTGGCAGAGACTGCTATTTTTTTGGCACAAAATGACTATATTACGGGTCAAACTATCGTGGTTGATGGTGGAATGACAATGTAGGAGAAATCTCAATGCAAAGAGTCGTAATTACAGGAATGGGAGTCATCGCTCCTAATGGAAATGGCTATGAAAACTTTGTCAACAATAGTTTGGCAGGTAAAATCGGCATTAAAAAGATTAGTAAATTTGATGCGAGTGAAACTGGGATTACGGTTGCCGGCGAAATAGATGACTTTGATCCTAAAGAATACGTTGGTAAAAAAGAGGCTCGCCGAATGGATCTGTATTCTCAATATGCAGTACAAACTGCATCAGAAGCAGTGAAGATGGCCGGAATCAATGAAGAAAATACTAAGCCTGAAGATTTAGGTGTGATTTTTGGTTCAGGTATCGGTGGATTAACTACAATTGAACAACAAGTTATTCGCATGCATGATAAAGGTCCACGTCGAGTTTCTCCATTTTTTATCCCTATGGCTATTGCTAATATGGCAGCCGGAAATATTTCAATTCGTTTTAATGCACAAAATATTTCTACCTCAATTGTGACTGCTTGTGCTTCGGGTACTAATTCGATCGGTGAAGCTTATCGCCAAATTCGTGAAGGCCGAGCTCAAGCAATGATTACTGGTGGTAGTGAGGCGACTGTCAATGAAACAGCAATCTCCGGTTTTGCTGCTTTGACTGCTTTATCACAAAATACAGATCCTGACCGTGCTTCTTTGCCTTTTGATCAAGATCGAAATGGTTTTGTCTTAGGCGAAGGCAGTGGAGCAATGGTTTTAGAAAGCTTGGAACATGCACAAAAGCGTGGTGCCAAGATTTTAGGAGAAATTGTTGGCTACGGTACAACAAGTGATGCCTACCATATTACATCACCTGATCCAGATGGTAAAGGCGCAGCTCGTGCAATGCAAATGGCAATTGATGAAGCTGGGATTACGCCGGATGAGATAGGTTATATTAATGCACATGGTACAGCAACTCATGCTAATGATAGCGGAGAAAGCAAGGCTATTAATCAGGTATTTGGATCAGATAGCAGCGTGCGCGTTTCTTCAACTAAGGGCATGACAGGACACTTGTTAGGTGCAGCTGGCGCAATTGAAGCCGTAATTACTGTAGCAGGTTTGATGAAAGATAAGTTTCCAATGAATGTGGGATGTTTTAATCAAGATCCTGAGTGTTCAATTAATTTAATTAATCAAGATAATCAAAGCTTTTCTACTGAATATGCGATTTCTAATTCCTTTGGCTTTGGAGGACATAATGCTGTATTAGCATTTAGAAAATGGAGTGAAAATTAATGGATTTGCAAGCAATTTCAAGTTTAATGGATCAGTTTGAAGATTCTGATATTAGAGAATTGAAAATTGACGAGGGTGATTTTCATTTTTACTTGAGTAAAAACAAGATTAATAAGATGCAAAGTAAACCTGCTCCAGTAGTTGAAAATAAAGAACCAGCTTCTAAAACATTAGCTAAATCTGAAGATACTGAAGTGGAAAGTACTTCTGATGCTAAGGATGCGGCAGTTAAGGCTCCAATTGTGGGTATTGTTTATCTGCAAGCAAAACCAGGTCAACCAGCCTTTGTAAAGGTGGGTGAGCACGTAGAAAAAGGTCAAACTGTTTGCATCATTGAAGCCATGAAGATGATGACAGAAATTAAGAGTACTTTAACTGGAACGGTAACAGCAATTAATGTTGAGAACGAAGATTTAGTTGAAGTCGATCAACCCTTGATTTCAGTAAAGGAAGATTAAAATGGCTAAAGAATTAGACATTGCTGCTATAGAAAAAATTATTCCGCACAGATACCCGATGCTTTTGATAGATCGTGTAATTGATCTTGAAGAAGGAAAAAGTGCTACAGCGATTCATAATGTGAGTTTTAGTGAAAAGTTTGTGCAAGCTTCTTCAAAAAGTGATCCAGCTTTCCCCTCGCTGCTAATTGTTGAAGCAATGGCTCAAACTGGAGCGGTAGCTCTTTTGAGTACTTCAGATTTTCAGGGCAAGACTGCATATTTTGGTGGTATTCAAAAAGCTGATTTTATGAGAGAGGCTCGTCCAGGTGATCAAGTAGTGTTAAAAACTGAATTAACCAAGATTCGCAAAAATATTGGTGTAGGTAAAGGCATTGCTACTATAGATGGACACAAGATTGCAGAAGCAGAATTAACATTTATGATTGGCTAGGTGAAATTGATGTTTAAAAAAGTTTTAGTAGCAAATCGAGGCGAAATTGCAGTTCGCATTATTCGTTCGCTAAAAGAGATGAATATTAAGACTGTCGCAATTTACTCAACTGCTGATCGTGATAGTTTGCATGTACAGCTTGCTGATGAAGCAGTCTGTGTAGGAAGACCGCAGCCTACTGATTCATATTTGAATATTAAAAATATTTTAGCAGCAGCTGTAGGGACAGGTGCGGAAGCAATTCATCCAGGTTATGGTTTTTTGTCAGAAAGTGCTGAGTTTGCCCAGATGTGCACTGATTGCGGCTTGATTTTTATCGGACCAAAAGCTGAAACAATTGATCGCATGGGAAATAAGGAACATGCACGTCAAACTATGGTTGCTCACCGTGTACCAGTTACTCCAGGTAGTACTGGTTTTATTACTTCAGCTGATGAAGCTAAGCAAATTGCGGAAAAAATAGGCTATCCAGTTTTGTTAAAGGCAGCAGCTGGCGGTGGCGGTAAAGGCATTCGCCAGGTTACAAAACCCGAAGAAATGGCTGCCGCATTAGCCTCTGCTCAAAGCGAAGCTAAAAATGATTTTGGTGATGATCGCATGTATTTGGAAAAAGTTATGCAAAATGTAAAGCATATTGAGGTCCAAATTTTTAGGGATAGTTTTGGTCATACTGTGTACTTCCCGGAGCGAGACTGTTCATTGCAGAGAAATAAGCAAAAGGTGCTTGAAGAGAGTCCTTGTGAGTTAATTACTCCTGCTGAACGAAAGCATTTGGGTGAAATTGCAGTCAAAGCAGCAGAAGCAGCAGATTATGTAAATACTGGTACCATTGAGTTTTTAATGGATCAAGACCATCATTTTTATTTTATGGAAATGAATACTCGTATTCAGGTTGAACACACTGTTACTGAAATGGTTACGGGTGTTGATCTAGTAAAAGCTCAGATTATGGTTGCTGCAGGTCAAGAGTTGCCTTTTACTCAAGCTGATTTAAAGGTAAAGGGACATGCAATCGAATGCCGCATTAATGCGGAAGATCCGGCCAATAATTTTATGCCTTCAGTAGGGAATATTGATTATCTTTATTTACCAATTGGCAATCCAGGGATGCGAATCGATACTGCACTTTATCAAGGCGGCATGATTTCACCATTCTATGATTCGATGATTGCCAAGGTAGTAGCTTTCGGTCAAACTCGTACAGAAGCAATTGCTAAAATGGAACGGTTGTTAAAAGAAATGGTTATTCGCGGAATTACTACAAACCAAGAATTTCATTTAGCAATTTTAAAGGATCCTGGATTTAAGAGCAGCAAATTTACTAATACTTATTTAGAGAAGGAATTTTTACCTAAATGGAAGGAGCGTGCACATGGTCAAGCTGTTTCCGCATAAAAATACGTTAACTGAAAAGCATGTGAAGGCGAATAAAGTTGCCGATGATCGCGTTCCTGATGGCATACTTAAGAAATGTCCGAAGTGTCATACTGAAATTTTTGCTAATCAGTTAGATTCATATTTGACCTGCCCTAATTGTGATTATGGTTTTAGAATTCCCGCTAAAAAGCGAATTGAATGGTTAGTCGATGATTTTGAGGAATGGGACAGCGAGATTTCGCCTTCAGATCCACTCAAATTTCCCAATTATGATCAAAAGATAGCTAAAGCAAAGAAAAATAGTGGCCTTAATGAAGCTGTTTTGACAGGACAGGCTAAGATTGACGGTCAAAGCTTTGCACTAGGCATCATGGATCCCACCTTTATTATGGGTTCATTAGGTCAAATGACTGGTGAAAAAATTACCCGTTTATTTGAAAAAGCTACAAAAAAAGGATTGCCTGTTGTTTTATTTACTGCATCTGGTGGTGCCCGCATGCAAGAAGGTATCTTATCATTAATGCAAATGGCTAAAGTATCCAATGCCGTTGCTAAGCACAGTCAAGCTGGTCTTTTGTATATTGCTGTTTTAACTGATCCAACTACTGGAGGAGTAACTGCCAGTTTTGCGACAGAAGCAGACATAACTCTAGCTGAACCACATGCAATGGTTGGCTTTGCCGGTCGACGTGTAATTGAGCAAACAATCCACCAAGAGATTGCTCCTGATTTGCAGGATGCGGAGAATGTGCTTAAACACGGCTTTATTGATCATATAGTCAAAAGACAAGATGAAAGAAGCACAATCGAGTGGCTTTTGAAGTTTGGTGGTGAAGCAAATGACTAAGAAAGCAATGGAAGTTGTTCAGGCAGCTAGGGATGAAAAACATATCTCAGGTCATGAATTAAGAAAAGTCCTTTTTCCAGATTTCTTTGAATTGCATGGTGATGGCTTAAGTGGTGATGATCCAGCAATTGTTGGCGGATTAGCAACGTTTCATGGTCAACCGGTAACTGTCATTACTACTAGTCGCGGCCATAGTCTAAATGAACGAATGGAAAAGCACTTTGGCCAACCAGAGCCTAGTGGATATCGCAAAGCTTGTCGCTTAGTAGAAAATGCAGCCAAGTTTCATCGACCAGTATTTTTATTTGTAGATACTGCGGGTGCTTATCCAGGTAAAAGTGCAGAAGAAAATGGCCAAGGTGAAGCAATTGCGCAAAATCTTTTGCGTATTGGCCAAGCTAAAACGCCAATTATTACCATAATATATGGTGAAGGTGGATCAGGCGGTGCTTTAGCTCTTGCCTGTGGTGACGGAGTGTGGATGCTAGAAGATAGTATTTATTCTGTTTTGTCTCCTGAAGGTTTTGCTTCTATTTTATGGAAAGATGCTAAAAAAGCAGCAGAAGCTGCGGAAGTGATGCGGTTAACACCAAAGGATCTGTTACGGCAAAAGGTAATTGAAGGTATTATTGACGAGCCAGCAGACCATCTGCAAGTATGTCAAAATATTGAGCAAGTTTTACAAACTGAATTAGATAAGCTGCAAAATTTATCTGCTGAAGAGCTATTAGTAAGACGTTATGAACGTTTTAGAAAGTTTTAGGTGAAAAAATGAGTGGTATCTTAACAGGAAAGAAAATTTTGGTAATGGGCGTTGCTAATAATCGTTCTATTGCTTGGGGATGTGCACAAGCAATGGAGCAGCAAGGCGCAGAAGTGATTTATACATATCAAAACGAACGCTTAAAGAAATTTATTTCCAAGTTAGTAGCGGATGAAAATCGTTTAATTGAATGTGATGTTGCCAATGATGAAAGTATTGCCAACGCTTTTGATCTTATTAAGAGTCGTTTTGGTAAAATCGATGGAATTGTTCATGCCATTGCTTTTGCTAAAAAAGAAGAACTTGGCGGCTCGATTCTTAATTCAACTCGCGCAGGTTTTAGTCAAGCTCTAGATGTTTCCGCATATTCATTACTCGCTGTTGCCAAAGAAGGAGCTGCTATTTTAAATAATCCTGCCAGCATTGTTACATTAACTTATATGGGTAGCGATCGTGCCTTGCCTAATTACAATACTATGGGCATTGCTAAGGCAGCTCTTGAATCTAGTGTCCGCTATTTGGCACGTGATTTAGGTAAAGCAGGTGTTCGCGTAAATGCTATTTCAGCAGGGGCAATGAAGACTTTAGCGGTTTCTGGTATTAAAGGACATGCTGATTTATTGAAGATCTCTCAAAGCGAAACCGTTGATGGTGTGAATGTCACTAAAGAAGAAGTTGGAAATACTTGTGCCTTCCTAATGAGTGATCTAGCAACTGGTTTAACTGGTGACGTGATTTTTGTTGATAAGGGTGTTCACTTAAGATAAAATGCAAGTTTATCAATATGATCAGGTTGAATCTACACAAGATTTGGCTAAAGATTATTTGAAAAATAAAAACAAGAAAAAAGCGGCTTTTGTTGCCCAAAGCCAAACTAATGGTTATGGCAAACGAGGTCGCTTTTTCTATTCGCCCGCTCAAACAGGAATTTATTTTAGTATGGCTTTTCCTAATTTTGAAATTGTACGGGAAAAAATCAATTTATTAACGCCATGTATAGCCACCAATGTAGTTGATGTGCTCAGAAAATTTTATCCTCAAAAAGACTTCCGTTTGAAATGGGTTAATGATATTTATTTAAAAAATAAAAAGGTAGCAGGTATTTTAACGGAATATGAGAATAGTGGCTTAATAATTGGTGTCGGCATCAATATCGCAACGCACGATTTTCCAGAGCAGATAAGATTCAAAGCAGGGTACATTTCGGATACTCTTTTTGAGCATAAAAAAATGACCAATGAACTTTTACAAGCAGTTGATTTAGCAAGTAAAAATTATGGTCAAAATCAGTTTATGGAGCAATATCGCAAACTATCTTGGCTCATAGGTAAAAGAGTAAATCTTAAGCTGGGTAAAAAAGAAGTGACAGGACTAGTTAAGACTATTGATGATGCAGGAAAGTTGGTTATTTTAACAAATAATGAAGCTCATAGCTTTTCGAGTGGAGAAGTGACTAAGGTTGAGTTAACTTAAATTCCGTAGTTTCAACATAGAGCATCATATTTTTGCGGTAGTAGTTCAGAGATTTAAGAGGGATGCGCAATGTTTTGAGGATTTTTTCGTCTGAGAGCTTAGGATTAGATAGAATTGAGTAAACAAAGCTCATGCGTAATTTATGACTAGTTAGTTGCATACCAATTAGATCACGATCTGGTGCGATTTTTTGATTGATATTAAAATCTGAAGCATAGTGATCGCCATTTTTGGTTGCAAAAATATATGGGTTAGCATCTTGTGAAAAGTCAGTATAGGCTTGTAGATACTTCTTTAATTGTGAATCAGAAACTTGATCAAGCAGAGTGTTAATGCGCATAGTTAATATTTCAGCTGGCTTGTAGCCGAGTGAAATAGCTGTCATCATCTTAATAGTTTCTGGATGTAATTTAGTCATTTTAGTCAATTCTGACAAATGATCTATCCAGTTGATAACGTACTTTTGTTTACGATCAAATTTATTTCCACGTAATGTGAAAAGTGGGTAGGAATTTATAAAGCCATATTCGGCCAAAAAGACAAAATACATTTTTAAGTGACTGAGATACTTGTTAACTGTATTGCTCTTGAAGTGCATCTTTTGTTCAAGAGAATCTAAAAAGTTGCGAATGTCGCTCGTGGTAACTTCATTGATAGAAGCACTGGGGCCGATATTAGTGGCGTAATAATTCCAAAAAGTAGTGATTGATTTAGCAGCAAGTGCAATGGTAGAAGGCGCTAACTGCTTTTTTTGTTTGCAATATGTTTGAAATTTATCTGCATAGGGAAACATTGCAAAATCCTTTCTTGAATTTTTTATTTTATTATATCATATCATTCTTAAGTAGGTTGTTACTAAATTCTACTTTAAAAATAAAAAGCTAGGTTTCACTTCGTTCAACCTAGCAAATCAAAAAATAGTAACTTGCGAAACCTGAAATTAAGTTGTATCATCATATTTGTTAACTAAATAGGTGATGACGTTCACCATTAACCGAGAAATCTAATGACGTCTACTTTGCCTTAAGGGGCGGAGTGGACGTTTTTCGTTTGGGGGAATGTTTTTAATGAAAATTAGCAATTATATTAGTATAGCCTGTTTTGCCTTTTTTGGTGGCATGGCGCGCTATAGCTTAAATGCTCAATGGAGTTTTTATGGTACCTTCTGGGGAAATATCATAGGTTGTTTTTTATTAGCCTTTTTCACTTACTTTTTTATGGAATTTAAAGATTTCCGTCAATGGTTAACTGTAGGAATTGGTACGGGCTTTGTGGGGGCTTTTACAACGTTTTCTACTTTTAATTTAGATATTTTAAAAAATATTCAAGTCGGTTTACCATTGACTGCTTTAATTTATTTTTTGAGTTCAATTATTTTTGGCTTTATTTTTGCCTTTTTAGGTATGAGAATCGGCAAAAATGTGGGAATGTTGCTTAGAAAGGAAGATTAAAGTGGAGATTCTATTAGCAGGACTTGGTGCGTCAATTGGTGCGATGATTAGATATGCAATAACTAATTATGGTAAAAAACATTGGGAATGGATAGGTAAACAGTTTTCTAATTTGCCAACTCCCACATTGTTTATTAACTCAACGGGGGCACTTATTTTAGGCATTATATTTGGTCTTGGAACCAATGTCTTTTTCTATTCCTTAGTTGGAACCGGTGTATTAGGCGGTTATACAACTTTTTCGACAATGAATACTGAATTAGTTGAATTATATAAAAGTAGAAATTACCATGGCTTGATTCTTTATGCAGTGACCTCATATCTGGGGGGAGTAATTTTAGTTTTCATAGGCTTTTGGATAGGACAACTGTGTAAATAGATTCAATAATTAAGTTATTCTAAATATGTAGTATATTCATTAATAATATGTCACTTAAGAAATAAAATCTTTATTAAAGATGTAATAGAGTGATATAGAAATGGAAAAAACAATGAGACAACACGTTCCTGAATTAACTGATGATATTGGTAATGATGAATTTTTGGATTTAATTGTAGATTGCTTTCATTCAGCAATTTTTGGTACAGTAGATGAAAACGGAGAGCCACATACCAATGTTATAGACATCGATTTTAATGAAAATGGTCGCTTAATTTTCGCTACTACGAATCAAAAAAGTTTTTACCGTAATCTAAAAAGACATAATCGTGTATCTATCACAGCATTACGTGGTCGAAAAACTTTAACTAGCGTAGGTTTTACTTTGCAAGGATATGTTGATGAAATTAGTCCGTCTTATTTGAATAAAATTTTTGAAATTAAGCCGGAAATGCATCATATCTATGCAAATAAGACAGAAGACTTTGATACATTAAGAGCTTTTGCATTAACACCTGTGATTGGATCAGTGTATGATTTACGTGATAAAAAAGTTTTTCAAAAGCAATTCGATTTTATCAACCAAAACAAAGAGGAGATGGCTTAGAGCCATCTCCTTTTTTATTATATATTCATTTCACGTTTTTCTTCGCGCTTACGTAGCCATGGAAGCAAGAATCCTAAACCGAAGAGAACAATTACCGTAATGATATTCATAAGTAATTGGTGGTTAAATGCAGCACTACCAAATGTTGCCTCAGCTTCTTGAGGAATGAATCCTAAAGTTGCACAGATGAAAGTGAAGATCAAGCACCACCAGCCCATAATTAGAGCACCAGTCTTGTTTTTGATAAAGACATAATCTGAATGGAACTTTTCTTGGTGCATGCGAAGCATAACAAAGGCGAAGAATACCCAGCAGGTCTTGTATGGTGAAATAATACCGTTAATATTTAACAACCAGTTATAAATTGAGTTGATGTTTGGCAAAGTACCAGTAAGTAAAAGCAAGAATAAAGCCAAGCCACAGGTCAAAGTGTAAGAGTGAACTGGACGACCAGTCTTGTCCTTTTTACCAGTAAGCCATTTAGGCATGTATCTGTCGGCAACGTCACCAGCAAATACACGACTTGAAGCATCAAGTAAAACAGCAAGTTGGGCCATCATGAAGATAGCTTGAACGACTGCAAAGATGTACATTAAGACCTTGCCCCAGCCTAAACTTTCACCTAAAAGTTGGAAAGCGTAGTAAGGACCATTCATCTTGAAGTCATGTGGGATGTGGTGTGCGTTAAAGAACATTGCTAAAGCTAGGGTACCAAAGATAGTTAAGAAACCAGTCATTAATGCCAACATCCACATTGCTTTAGGAAATTCGTGCTTAGGATTACGCATTTGCACAATGTAAGGAGCAGCAAGTTCAGCACCGGACATAGCAAAAATTAATAATCCGGTGGTAGAGAAGTAACGCAAACTAAATGATGGTTTGAATGCACCCCAGTTAAATGGTTGCGTGGCAATATGATGACCATGCATTACTGCCCAAACAGCAAGTAAAACAAAGAGCATGGACATGATGAACATTGCACCACCACCGATTAATGAGAGCAGTTCAAGTGAATTCTTAATGGCATTTTCAATCAAGATAAAGACTAAAATGATTACGAAAGTAAGAATTCCAAACCAGAAAGTAGACATATGCTTGTCTAGCGTGTTGTTTCCTAGAATAATCCAGGAGAATGACACGATGACTGAGTTAGAAACGTCAACTAAGTATGGTACAGTTTGAACCCAATACATCCAAGAAGTCCAGTAACCGAGAGTGTCATTAGATGAATGACGTACCCATGATGCTAAACCTCCGGCCTGATCTGTAAACGTTAATCCCATTTGACTGGACATAAGAGCATAAGGAATAACGTAGGCAAATAAAAGGAAAATCCAAGATACAACTACAGATAACCCTTGGTTTTGAAATGGATAGAAGATGTTTTCAAAACTGATGATAGTAACAAAGTCGATTAATGCGATGACCGGCCAGCTCATATAATGTTTTTTGCCGGGCTCAAAATTAATGGTTTCTATTTCCTCTGACATAAAAATATTTTCCTCCAAGTATTTATTCAATTACATTTAAATATCTTTATGTTCAGGGGGCGAACAGGGCAAGTGCACTTGTTTAAAACCTCCAATATTTATATAATATGTACCGTAATTTGTGAAGTGATTCAGAAACTACATAATACTGTAAAAAGATTATAAAGAATTATTTAAGTTTTGCAACTTGAATTCGTAATTTGTAATAAAAATGGAAAGGAAAAGCATGGATTTTTTGAAAATAGCGTTCGGAAGCGGCGTTAATTTAAGCAAAATAAAAAATTGGGAATCAGTTCCTATTGATCGAGTTAAAAATAGTGCAGAAATAGCTGCAATTGTAATTCAAAATAAAGATCCTAATGCGCAAAAGCAAGCCCAAGCGTTAAGAGATCAATCTGGCTTTTCTATTCCAATAATTGAAGTTGATAGGCAAGTTTCAACAGCTGATCGAGAAAAAATTGTTGATCTGGCAAAAAATTATGAACAGAAAATGGTGCCAGGTTTTTTGACTGATCTAATTAATTTTGCGCAGGCAAAACCGATTAGTTTTACTACCCCAGGTCACCATAATGGTCAGTATTATGATAAGCATCCAGCAGGTGTTGTTTTCAATAAGTTCTTTGGTAAGAATTTAATGTTTGCTGATACTAGTGATACTGTGCCTCAGCTGGGTGATACTATGACTCATGCAGGTACACCACTTGATGCTGAAAAATTAGCTGCAAAAACTTATCATGCAGATAAGGTTTACTTCTGTACTAACGGTACAACTAGTGCTAATTCAATTTGTGCCAGCGCACTTTTATCTGAAGGGGATTTGGTTTTATTTGATCGTAATAACCACAAGTCCTTGTATAACAGCGCATTGGTCATGAGCGGTGCTAAGCCGGTTTACATTTCAACTGATCGTAATGCTTTGGGGCTGATTGGTGAGATGGATCCTGACTTTTTGACTGAAGACAAAATTAGAGCTGAAGTAGCAAAAGTTGATCCAGAAAAAGCCAAGGCTAAGCGTCCATTTAGATTAGCAATAGTGCAGGCAGAAACCTATGATGGCGTATTCTATGATGCAAAATGGATTGTAGATCGAATTGGTAAACTTTGCGATTATATTTTGTTTGACTGTGCTTGGGGCGGGTTTGAAGAATTTGTACCAATTATGAGACACTTGTCACCGCTTCTTTTAAATCTGGGACCGGATGATCCGGGAATTTTAGTAACTCAATCCTTGCATAAGCAACAAGCAGGGATGGCTCAAGCTTCACAAATTTTGAAAAAGGATTCGCATATTAAAGGGCAAAAGCGTTATGTGGACCACAAACATTTCAATCATGCTTATTTGAAGTTTGTTACTTCTTCATATGCATATCCGTTATATGCATCCCTTACAGTAAATTCCTATGTCACTGCTGGTGAAGGAAACAAAAAGTGGTGGGCAGACACCCTACGCATGGGCATTGAATGGCGCCACAAGTTATTAAAGCAATCTAAATTGTTTAAGCCATTAGTACCTGACAATTTTGCTGAAATTCCTACTGCTGATTTAATGAATGAAGCTAAATACTGGAACATGAGTCAAGATGACGATTGGCATGGCTTTAGAAAAATGGACAGTGGTGAAGCTATGATCGATCCACTCAAGATTACAGTTAAAACTCCGGGCATTGATGTCAAAAATGCTAAGTATGAAGAAACCGGTATTCCTGGTGCGGTAGTTGCAGAATTTTTAATGGAAAATCATATTATTCGTGCCAAAAATGATTTGAATTCTTTGCTGTTTCTTCTAACACCTGGTGATTCACAAGAAGAATTAGATACTTTGCTGGATGCCTTCTTAAAATTTGAAAAGTATTATGATGAAGATGCTTTGGTAAAGGATGTTTTACCATTTTTATATCAAGAATATCCTGAGCGTTATCATGGTTATACGTTGAAGCAGCTCTGCCAGGAAATGCATGAGTATTATAAAGAAAATAAAACTTTTGTCCTGCAGCAAGAGTTGTTTGCTAAGCCTAATATGCAAAATTACCAAATGACACCGGCTGAAGCTGACCAACTCTTTAAGAAAGATCAAACAGAATTAGTTGATCTTGAAGATGTAGTGGGCAGAACGGCAGCTGAGGGTGCCTTGCCATATCCACCAGGGGTCTTTATCGTTGCACCAGGTGAAAAGTGGGGAGAGATCGATCAAAAATACTTTGAAGTTTTGGCTCATGCGATTGAAAAATTCCCAGGCTTTGTACCAGAAATTCAGGGCGTTTACTTAGAACCACAAGAAGATGGCAGCATAAAAGTGCAAGCTGAAGTTATCAAGGATAGATAAATTAAGGAGTAAGAAATGAGTTTTTCATGGAAAGAAAATTTACCACAAGAATTAAGTGATAAAGTTACTAAAGTAGAAAAAATGATCCAACCTCGCATTGATGAGATTGATGAACAAGTTTTATATAATCAACAACGTGTACTTGATTTGTTTAGAAAGCATCATGTTGGTGAAGAAGATCTCGTGCCTTCAACTGGTTATGGTTACGACGACATTGGCCGTGACAAGATCGAAGATATTTATGCCGATTATTTCAAGACTGATGATGCCTTAGTTAGACCACAATTCGGTTCAGGTACTCATGCCATCACTGTCGGTCTCTTTAGTATGTTGCGCCCAGGCGATACTCTTTACTATTTGACAGGTACCCCGTACGACACAATCCAAGAAGTAATTGGTCTTGCTGGTAATAAACCAGGCAACATGAAGGAATGGGGCATCAATTTCAAGACAACTGAATTAAAGAATGGCGAAGTTGACTATGAAAATGCTAAAAAAGATTTGCAAGACAAGTCAATTAAAGTAGTAGCCATTCAAAGATCTTTGGGTTATGCAACTCGTAAAACTTTTACTATGGACAAAATCAAAAAGATGCTTAAGTTCATCAAGGAAGTTCGTCCTGATGTTAACATCTTTATTGATAACTGCTATGGTGAATTTTCTGAATGTGAAGAACCAACTTTCTACGGCGCAGATATGATGGCAGGTTCACTTTACAAAAATGCGGGTGCTGGTTTAGTAAAGGGTGGCGCATTCTTAGTTGGTCGTCAAGACTTAATCGATGGAGCAGGTTCGCGTTTAACTGTTCCTGGTGCTGGTAAAGGTGAAGGCGCAACTTGGGGCTATTTACGTGATATCTACCAAGGATTCTTCATGGCACCACATACAACTGGTGAGGCACAAAAAGGAATGGTCTTTACAGCTGCATTGTTAGAAGAAATGGGGATGCAAGTATCACCAAAGTGGAGTGATCCACGAAGCGACATTGTGCAAACCGTAACCTTTGGTAAACCAGACCCAATGGTTAAATTCTGTGCGGCTATTCAACACTACTCACCAATGAACTCATTTGTTGATCCAATTCCATATCACCAAGATGGTTATGAAGATGAAGTTGTCATGGCATCAGGTTCATTTGTCGAAGGTTCAACTATTGAACTTTCTTCAGATGGTCCACTTCGTGATCCATACATGCTTTATATTCAAGGCGGTTTGTCTTATGCACATGATAAAATTGCGATTACGCATGCCGTTGAAGAAACCTTTTATAAGTAAATAAAGTTTTGACCAAATTAAAAGGCCTTGAGAAATTCTCAAGGCTTTTTGTAATGCTCTATATTTATTTATCTTCTTGTAAAATTTCATTAATCTTCTGCACGGCTTCATTTGACCCTATCAAAGTGATCCGATCATGCGGATTAATAATGTCAGTAGCAAGAGGAACTTGATTCAATTTACCATTATGAGTGATGCCGATGATGTTCACATCGTAATTTTTACGGAAGTCCAAGTCACCTAATGATTTGTTAAAAAAGCTAGGGTTTTCAACGCTAACTTCGACTAAAGATACGTTTTTAGAAAGATTGAAATAGTTGACGACATTAGGATGAAGCTGATGAAAAATCAATTGTCTGGCCATATCTTGTTCAGGTTCAATAACGTGATCAGCTCCGATCTTTTCTAGAACTAAACGGTGATTATGATTATTAGCTCGGGTAGTAACATCTGGTGCGCCAATCTTTTTAGCTAACATAGTAGTGATAATACTACCTTCCACGTTTTCGCCCATAGTAACGAAAACGTGATCAAAAGAACCGATATCAAGATCACGTAATTCCTCTTCATCAGTGGCGTCAGCAATTACAGCATGTGTAACCAAATGAGCGACATCATTAACGACCTCTTCATTTGAATCTACTACTAAAACATCTTGATCAGCTTGTAAAAGCGCCATGGTCAGTGCCATGCCAAACTTTCCTAAACCAAAAACTGCAAAACTTTGTTGTTGATGTAAATTAGCCAATGATAATTTCCTCCTCTGGGTAACGATAACTTTGTTTAGCAGGATGAGATTTGAAAATAGAATACATAAAAGTATAAATGCCAACTCGTCCGATAAACATTAAAGCAATAATAATAATTTTTCCAAATAAATTAAGGTGTGGAGTAAGACCGAGAGTTAATCCAACGGTACCAAATGCAGAAACTGCTTCAAAAACTGCTTCGATAATGCCATTATGAGGTGAGAGTGGTTGCGTCATAGTTAGCAATAGTGTCGCAAAAATAATTAATAAAATTGCAGAGCAAAATAGGGTTAGGGCACGATTAATATTATTACGAGTGAAGCGACGATGAGAAAATGATGCTTCTTTTCCAGTAAAGGTTGCTAAACTCTGTAAGAATAAAATCCCTATTGTTGACGTTTTAACACCACCCGCAGTAGATCCAGGAGCTCCACCAATGAACATTAAGATAATAGTAATTACAATGCCAGCTGCACTAAGCTTAGTATAAGGAATTAAAGCAAAACCAGCTGTTCTTGGCGTTACTGCTAAAAATAATGTGTTGAAAAATCTCTGAACGGCGTTGAGATTGCCATCAAATTGTTTAAGATTTTGTTCACTAATTAAGAAACCGATTATTGATAATATTAAAATAATTATGCCAACTGTTAATACCAATCGAGTATGTAAGGTAAGCTTATGATGAATGTGATATGTTAACAAGTCACGCCATACTAAGAAACCAAATGAACCAGCACCGATTAAAAGCATAATAATAGTTAGAAAATAGGGATTATTATTAAACTGTTCAAGAGATGGTCCGAATAAATCAAATCCTGCATTACAGTAAGCTGTTATCGAATGAAAGATGCTATACCAAATACCTTTTCCTATCCCTAATCGCGGCTTTAAAGCGATAAAGAGTAATATTGCCCCTATCAGTTGAACGACCAAGGAAAGTTTAATAATCAATTGTACTATTCGAAGTTGAGAAGGACGATTAAGGTTTAATGCTTCTCCAGTTAGCATTCTTGCGCCTAAACTCATTCGTTGATGAGCAAAATTACTGAGCATAACTGCAAAAGTCATGAACCCTAAACCGCCCACTTCGACCAGAATCATGATAATTAATTGACCAAAGAATGACCATTGTGTTGCTGTTGTAACTGTACTCAATCCTGTAACACAAACCGCTGAAGTAGCAGTAAAAAGTGCATCAGAATAATTAGTTGTTTGTCCCGCTTTATTTGCAAAAGGTAGTGATAATAAAATGCTTCCGATAATTATCAGAGTTAAAAAACCAATAGTTAAAGCGAGTGAGAATGTGATACGTCGATGAAAAAGATGTATCAATTTTTTTCCTTCTTTCTTACATATAGTACTTCAATTATAATCCTTAATGGACTCTGCTAAAATAAAGAAAATGTTTCAAATAAGTTAGGAAAATTTATGAATCCAGAACAAATTTTAAAACAAACTTTTGGCTATTCTAGTTTTCGTCCCGGTCAAAAGAAAGTAATTGATTTAATTTTAAATAGAAAAAATGTCTTGGCAGTTATGCCAACAGGTGCAGGTAAATCGCTTTGCTATCAAGTTCCTGCTTTAATGAATCCTGGTATTACGCTGGTTATTTCACCGTTAATTTCTTTAATGAAAGATCAAATTGATTCTCTAAAACAAAATGGTATTAACGCCGCGGCATTGAATTCAACCACCCCGCAAGAAGAAGTAAATCCTATTTTACGTCAGGCATATGAGGGAAAAATCAAACTAATTTATATTACGCCTGAGCGTTTGACGATGGATTATTTTAGATATCAGCTTAACTTCTTGGATGTTGATTTGGTCGCAGTGGATGAAGCGCACTGTATTTCACAGTGGGGCCACGATTTTCGTCCGGCTTATAGACAAATTTTTGAAGGAATTAATTCTCTTAAAAGTAAGCCGAATATTTTAGCATTGACGGCAACCGCTACTCCAGCGGTTCAAGATGATATTGGACAACAGTTAAATATCCAACGAGAGAACTTTATTATTACTTCATTTGCTCGTCCCAATATCAGTTTTAAGGTGGTTAATTCTCCGCAAAATACTCAGCTTTACATTGCGCAATACATTAAGGCTCATCCTGATGAAGCCGGGATTATTTATACTAATACTCGTAAAAAAGTTGAATCTTTAACGGATTATCTTGCTAAAAAAGAAATTTCAGTAGGCGCTTATCATGGCGGGATGAATGCAAAAGAAAGATCACAAGTGCAAGAGGCGTTTCAATTTGATGAATTTCAAGTAATTGTGGCGACCAACGCTTTTGGTATGGGAATTGATAAAAGTAATGTCCGCTTTGTAGTTCATGCATCAAGTGCTCGCAACATTGAAAGCTATTATCAAGAAGCTGGTCGAGCCGGCCGAGATGGTGAAGAAAGTGAAGCAGTGATGATTTACCATCCAGGGGATTTGCACCAGTATCGCTATTTTATTGAAGAATCAGATGCAGATCAAAAATATAAGGAATTACAATATCAAAAATTCCAGGCGATTACTGATTACGTAAATACCGGTGAATGTCTGCAACAATTTATTGTGCGCTATTTCGGTCAAGATTGTCCGCCTTGTGGTAAATGTTCAAATTGTCTTAATCAAGGTGATTTGAAAGATATCACTACTGATGCCCAAAAGGTTATTGCGTTAGTTTATGAACTTGATGGACGTTTTGGTAAAAATGTCGTAGCTCAATGTTTAGTTGGTTCGACTAATCAGCGGATGC
Organism: Lactobacillus sp. A27; assembly: GCF_016742815.1. Taxonomy (NCBI): domain Bacteria; kingdom Bacillati; phylum Bacillota; class Bacilli; order Lactobacillales; family Lactobacillaceae; genus Lactobacillus; species Lactobacillus sp. A27. The sequence continues at coordinate 6,711 of NZ_JAEHNT010000103.1, read as the reverse complement.
GGGAAATGCATGCGGAGCAATACGAACATTTTAATAGCTTAAAAGTCAGTCAAAAAGAGGCTGTAAGTTTGATTGACTATTTAATTGCCTCTGGATATTTAAAAATTGAAGGGACAAAATACCCTTTGCTCCATGTAACTAACCGCGGCTGGGATGTTTTAGATGGAAAAGCTATAGTAAAACGGCGGATCAGTAAGATTCAAAAGAAGAAGCAAATTTTTGATGAAGATGAAAATGTGAGTCTATTTGACGCTTTGAGAGAAAAACGCAAAGAACTAGCTAAAAAACAAAGAGTTCCTGCATTTATGATCTTTTCGGATCGTAGTTTACATGATATGGCCAAAATTAAGCCACAAAATGAAAATGATTTTTTAGAGGTAAGTGGTGTTGGTCAAGCTAAATTGAAAAAATATGGTCACACAATGCTTAATGTAATTAGACAATTTATAAATTAATAGGTTATTCTTTTTACATTGGCGGCTATAATTGGTAAATTATGATTATAAGGCTATTTATATCTATAAAATAATTAAAGGAAGGGCTAATTATGGCTAAGAAAACGTTAATTTTGTATTATTCATGGTCGGGCAATACTAAGAAATTAGCAGAAAAGATTCATACTCAAATTTCAGATAGTGATCTTAAGGAAGTCGATGCTGTTGACGGCACTTTTGATGCGGATCAATATAAAACCAATGATATCGCTTTAGATCAAATCCAAGCCAATAGTTTTCCAGATATTAAGCTAGATAATATTGATTTTAATAATTATGATTTAATTTTAATTGGTAGTCCTGTTTGGTCAGGCTATCCAGCAACTCCAATCAAGACCTTATTAGATCAAATGAAGGGATATCAAGGAGAAGTAGCCTCATTCTTTACTTCCGCAGGAGCTAATCGCAAGGCATATGTTAACCACTTTAAAAAATGGGCTAAAGATTTAAATGTGATTGGCGTAGCTGAAAATGACAGTAAAATCACTGAATGGGTAAATTAATTTTAGTTTCAATAAAATCAAAACAAACCACTTTATATTTCTTATTTAATCTGTTATCATAATAGCGGAGCGTGTGATGAGCGCTCCGAGGATGAAAAGGCTAGGCAAGATGTCTCTTATGGCATTTGCTGATAGGAAGAATTTGAAGGTGTAGAAAAGCCACTAAGGACATTTTCCTTAGTGACTTTTTTTGTGCATAAAAAAACGCTAGAAAACTAGCGTTTTGGTTTTAAAAGTTATTTTTAGAAGTTCTAGGAGTAACTTTATCCCAGATAGCATCGATAATGCCAACCCACATTGCTCCAAGAGCAACAGAGCCACAAACATCTGATGGGAAGTGAGCATAAAGATATACTCTTGAAATCATGACTAAAATCAGCCAAACGATTAATAAAACATTCAACCAAATCTTGGCAGTTCTATTTCTTACTAATGCTGGGATTAAAATCATCATTAACCAAAAGACGATAATTGCCATTCCTAATGTGTGACCACTAGGAAAACTGAAGCCATCATCTACGGCCAAGTGTTGCACAGGGCGGGCACGTTGAATAATGTGTTTTACCACCCATCCAAAAGCATCTGCAGTAATTAAAGTAATTACGATACTAAGCGAAAGAGGGCGTTGCTTTTTAATCCATAAAATAATGGCGATTAAAATCATCCATACTAAATCAACTTTAGTATCTGCTAAAAAAGTAATCTTTTTCATAATGCCTTGTAGATTAGGAATGGTATGAACAATTTGTTCAAAGAAGTTGTCAAAACCATTAATCCAGCTGGCATGAATCATGATTGAGATTGCCAAGATCAAAAAGACAGGCAATCCAATACAAATAGCTGTAATATTTTTCTTTTGCATTTTTTCCTCTTTAATATATTATTTTTTAACAACAGTAACGAGTTTATCATATAATTATTATTAATGATCAAAAAATTAAAAAGAATGCGGAAAAATAATTATGGAAGAAAATACTAAGAACATGCTCGCTGGTAAACCATATCGCCCTGATACCAAAAAATTGGGACATTTTTCTAGTTTGGCACATCGTTTATCACGAGATTATAATTTGACAACTGATGAAGATAAGTTAGAAAGAAAAGCTATTATTGATCGGCTTTTTCCGGATCACGGAGAAGGTGTTTATTTGCAAGGACCGATCGAGGTAGATTATGGTCGCTTTACTAAATTAGGTGATCATTTTTATGCTAATTTTAATTTAACGATTCTGGATACTTGTCCAATTACCATTGGTGATAATGTGATGTGTGGCCCTAATGTTACTTTTGCTACACCTTTGCATCCCTTACTACCTGAACAAAGAAATCCTAGAATGCAAGCAGATGGCAAAATGGCAGATATTGAATATGGTGCACCTATTAAGGTAGGGAATAATTGCTGGTTGGCCAGCAACGTTACTGTTTGTGCAGGAGTGACGATTGGCGACAACTGTGTAATTGGAGCAGGTGCTGTAGTTACGCATGATATTCCAGATAATTCCTTAGCAGTGGGAGTTCCAGCTAAAGTTATCCGCAAAATTACGGAAAAAGATCATTTAGATGACTATCCATATTAAGTATGAATAATTTTTATCTAATCTGTAACTTCACTTAAAAAAATAAATGCTAATATATTTTATAAAGAACTGATCGATTCTGGAGGGAATTAAAACGAAAAAAATTAATTTAAGAAAGGCATTAATTAAAACAGCCGCTTCACTTACTGTGGCTGCCTCTTTACCAATAGGTGGGTTAGCAGCCGCTAATCAAGTAAATGCCGCAAGTTATAATCAAACTGAAATGCGTAGTTTTGTTAGAAGTACACTGGCTAATTATTATGCACGAGGTACTACCGTAATTATTAAAGATGGTCATCCACAACAAATTAGTTATGGCTATGGCTATTATGGCAAGCGTCTTGGTGCTGGAAATAGAAAGGTTGTTTATCCTGTTTGTTCATTGCAAAAGGTAATTACGGCTGCAATGATTACACAATTAATCTATGCCGGAAAGTTTAATCAAGATACTAAAATTTCAACTTGGTATCCCAACTTAAAGGGCTCATCAGATATTACCGTTGGTAATTTGATGACGCACACTTCAGGACTTAAGGCTAGTGACACGGAAGTTAACCGTGGGTCCGTAGTTTCTGAAGCTAGTGCCATCAATTGGGTGGTTGATAAGTTAAATTCTACTAGTCAAAATAAACCAGGCAATTTTTCTTATAATAATACCAACTATATTTTGTTAGCAGGAATTATTCGTCAAGTTACAGGCAAATCATATAAAGATAATGTTAAAGAACGAATTATTAATCCACTTAATTTAAAGAGAACTTACTTCTTGGAAGATGTTCCAGCTGGTATGACTGATGGTATTTCTTATACCTGGAATCGGAAAAATTATCAATGGGCACAATATGTTAAAAAACAACAAGCTTCTCAATTAGTTGGTGCAGGTAATTTGTTCTCTACACCAATGGATTACTACCGTATTCAAGTTGGACTTACAAATGGAAAGATTTTGAATAAAACCGAGTATAATTACATGACTAACTTGAGTTCTAAATCTCCAAATGGTTATTCAGGTGGTATGTATATCAAGAATAACGGAGCCTTGAAGTCAGCATATGGTAACTTATACAACACTCACTTTGGTAATTGGATTCAAATGACATCTGATAATCAAAATGGCTTAATCATGTTTTTAAATCAAACTCAAAATGACGAAAATAGAAACAAAGCAATTGGTTACCAAATTTTAAATCATATCAAACCAAATACATTTAATGCACGTTAAATTTTAATGTTTCCTGCTATTAACTATGTTAAGCTAATAGCAGGATTTTTTGATTGGAGTGAAAAAATGATTGATGGGGGAGTATTAATCAGTCAAGATTTATCATGTATGGGGCAAGTTTCATTGAGTGTTGCCCTGCCAATTTTGGGTGCATGTGGGTTGAAGCCCACTGTATTACCGACTGCAATTTTATCAACGCATACTGGTGGTTTTGGCAATAATACATATTTAGATTTAAGTCATGAAATGACTCAAATCACTAAACATTGGCAAGAATTAGATATAAGTTTTAAAGCAGCGTATTTAGGTTATTTAGGTGAAAATGCATTAGATTTTTGGCTGCAAAATAAAGAGTTACTTAGTCAAAAAATTATTTTAATAGATCCGGCGATGGCGGATCATGGCAAAATGTATCGTGGCTTAAGCCAGCAGTATATTGAAAAAATGCGGCAATTGGTTACTAAGGCTACAATTTTAACGCCAAATATTACTGAAGCTGCATTTTTATTAGGAAAAAAAGCTGAAGAGAATTCCATTCAAACGGCTACAAGTTTAGCGCAAGAATTATCGACTAAATTTGATATTCCTAATGTAATTATCACTGGAATAGATTTGTCAGATGAAAAAATCGGAGAAGTGGGCATTACTGAAGGAAAAGAATGGTCACTAACCCAGAGAAGATTGCCAGGAAGCTTCTTTGGTACCGGCGACATTTTTACAAGTGTCTTTTTAGCGGCATTTATGCATCAATATAGTTTAAAAGAAAGTTGTTCTATTGCGGCTGATTTTGTGGAACGAGCTATTTTGAATACTCCTAAGCAAGATCCGCGTTTAGGGCCGAATTATGCGGCAGGATTAAGTTGGCTATTAGAAAAGGTGGGGAATAGAAAATAATGAAAACAGATAAAAATTCTTTACAAGCATTGATTTTTACCGGATTATTTGCAGCAATTATTTATATTGGTATCTGGGTCTTACGAATTCCTGTACCTGCTATGGTAGGTCGACCATTTATTCATTTTGGCAATACTTTGACGGCAGTAGCTATTCTTTATTTGGGTTATCGCAATGGGATGATTGCCGGAATTATTGGTTTAGGTGGTTTTGATTTATTAAATGGTTATGCTGCTACATCATGGCTCACTATGCTTGAAGTTGTTGTGGTTGCGACAGTTTTGAGCTTAATTTTTAAAGGGATGAATTATCAAGATAGTAAGAAGAATATTATCATTTTAGGTATTGTTGCCGGTGTGACTAAAATTTTTACTACATATTGCGTTTCAATTGTTGAAGCATTAATGGTAGGAACGAGCTTGCAAGTAGCATATATTGGTGCATTTGTAAGTTTGCCTGCAACCGTAATTAACTCAATTTCAACTGCAATTTGTACGCCAATATTATATTTTGCATTGAAGGATGCGACGAGAGTTATCATGAAAAAGGCCAAATAAAAACATAAGATTTTACACATATGTTCTTGGGTGCTATATTTAAACTATTAGCTTACTTATGGGAATAAAGGTAGAATAGTATGAACGAGGATCTAAAAAGAAAAAATAAACGAAGCAATCTAATCATATTAATAGTTGGTATTTTAGTTGTGGTCGGCATTATTGCAGGTTTTGGTATTCACAATCATCGTGT